>NZ_JBBCWZ010000001.1:0-196399 GCF_037145695.1 Acinetobacter sp. USHLN143 | reverse complement strand
ATTTTGAATCATATTTTTTCAGCCTTGATGGCCTACGTTGAGATACAAAAGAACCAGTTTGAGCGGATCTTTGAAAATGTATATCGTTGGCAGAAGAAATTATTTAGACCAGTTATCAAAAACTTCATTGATGACTTTATTCTCGATAAAAATCATCTGCTACCACAGAGAATCTATAAATAATAGTGCGTAAGTCCTATATGAATAAACAAGGAACAGATCTGTGAAAAAATTATTGGCTGCACTTGCTCCGCTTACTTTGGTTTTATCGGCTTGTGCAACAACAGGCAGCCCTGAAACGCAAACCACGACTCAACAGCTGGGTGGGGCTGCGCTTAAAATCGCGATCAATGCAAAATGTACGACTGAGCTGAATAATATTCCAGCATGGCAAACAGCTACACGTCTAATGACTACGACCCAAAAGCAGAATATCCAGACTGAAATTTGTGGCTGTGTCAGCGAAAAAGCACCCCAAAGCGTAACAGCGGTAGATTTGGCGACTGCAGCGATTGACCCGGCAGCACGTGCGACGATTGTCGGCAATGTGGTTGCAAAAACCATTAACGCTTGTGTAGCTGAAGCTGTAAACTAAGCCAAGATTAAATTGAAATAGGCTGACTGGTTCAGCCTATTTTTTATGGAAAAATAGACATGAAGATTGCTGGTGTAGATGAAGCAGGGCGTGGGCCATTAGTGGGTTCGGTGGTCGCTGCGGCAGTTATTTTGGATCCGAACAACCCGATTGAGGGTTTAAATGATTCTAAAAAACTCACTGAAAAGAAGCGTGAAAAACTTTTTATCGAGATTCAGGAAAAAGCGCTGGCATGGGCCATTGCTGAGGCTTCTGCGGCAGAGATTGATGAACATAATATTTTGCAAGCTTCTTTGCTGGCCATGCGCCGTGCTGTAGAAGCTTTGCCAGTTCAGCCTGAGCATGTATTGGTCGATGGCAACAAGATTCCACAGGGCCTTGCTATGAGCTGTGATGCCGTGGTGGGTGGTGATGCACTGCATGCTGAAATTTCAGCAGCCAGTATTCTGGCGAAAGTAACCCGTGATCATCAGATGATCGAGATGGACCAGAAGCATCCGCAATTTGGCTTTGCCAAGCACAAGGGTTATCCGACCAAGGCACATTTTGAAGCGATTGCCTTACATGGCGTGATTGATGAGCATCGTCGCAGTTTTGGGCCGGTAAAAAAGGTGATTGCAGCATTACAGCAGGGTGCAGAACTTTAAGTTTTATTTTAAATTATCTAAGTATTTAATATTTTTGTATAAAATTTAGACAAATTTAAAGCGGCTCAAAAGCCGCTTTATTCTTCGCACAAACATTAACGGTTAAAGTTATTTTGTGTCTGGCTATCGTCTTCATAAGAAGGTTGGTAATCTTGATCGATATGTTGAAGATGTTCATGCATTGCACGTTCATGCTGGATACGCTGGTAAATCTCTTCACGGTGCACAGAGACTTCTTTCGGAGCATTTACCCCGATACGAACCTGGTTACCTTTTACACCAAGCACAGTCACACTGACTTGATCACCAATCATTAAAGTTTCCCCGACGCGTCGAGTCAGAATCAGCATGTTTTTCTCCTTGCAAAATGCAAAACCTGCAATCTATTGAATGTAAAACAAAAAGCACAACCAAAAATTACAAAATAAGATCTGGATAGAAATTCTGTCATCTGGGTGAAAGATTTTAATCTATCTCAGCTGGTTAAAAATCCTCAGGCTTAATATAACAGAGCCACTATAAAAAAAACTATAGTGGCTCTGCATTTTTGTAGACTTTTATAAAATACTGTCAAACAATGACAATATTCTGTCTTAACGCTTAAGCACGTGCGCTAGATTCGCCTTGTTCACGGTCTAAACCGAATGCGGTATGCAATGAACGAACCGCAAGTTCAAGATAATTTTCTTCAATGATCACAGAAATCTTGATTTCAGACGTCGAGATCATCAGGATGTTAATACCTTCATCTGCCAATGCTGTAAACATTTTGCTCGCTACACCGGCATGTGAACGCATACCGACACCTACGATCGATACTTTTACGATATCTGAACGAGTCGCAACTTCACGTGCACCAATTTCTTGAGCAGTTGCTTCAAGAATGGCTTTGGCTTTATTTAATTCGCCACGGTTCACAGTAAAAGTGAAATCAGTTGTACCATCTTCTTCAACGTTCTGGATAATCATATCCACTTCAACATTGGCATCACCAATCGGGCACAAAATTTTAGAAGCAATACCCGGTTCGTCAGGCACGCCTAAAATAGTTAATTTTGCTTCGTCACGGTTAAATGCGATACCGGAGATAATTGGCTGTTCCATATTGTCTTCCAATTCAGTCGTAATAAGTGTACCAACGTTTTGCTTAAACTCTTCGTCGAATGCGCCATCGTTGTCATTGTCGAAACTTGATAATACGCGTAAAGGCACCTGGTATTTACCAGCAAATTCAACTGAACGAATTTGCAGGACTTTAGAACCGAGTGACGCCATCTCAAGCATTTCTTCAAATGAAATACGATCAACTTTTTTTGCTTTTGGTGCAACACGTGGATCGGTGGTATATACACCGTCAACGTCGGTATAAATCTGGCATTCATCTGCTTTGAGGGCGGCAGCAATTGCAACACCTGAAGTATCAGAACCGCCACGCCCTAAAGTGGTGGTATTGCCATGTTCATCAAAACCCTGGAAACCGGCAACGACAAGTACGCGGCCTGCATCCAGATTTGAGTTTAGGACTTCAGTATCAATGGATTCGATACGTGCCTTATTGAATGAGCTGTCGGTTTTCATGCCAACCTGGCGACCTGTTAGTGATTTTGCTTCAACTCCAATTGAGTTCAGCGCCATTGCTAACATAGAAATCGTAACCTGTTCACCCGTAGATACCATTTGGTCTAGTTCACGTGGGTCAGGGGTTTCGGTAATGGCCTTCGCTAAAGCAAGCAGACGATTGGTTTCGCCACTCATTGCTGATACCACTACCACTACCTTGTGGCCGTGGTCATGCCAGCGCTTTACACGACGAGCAACATTTAAAATGCGCTCGGGAGTACCCATAGAGGTACCGCCATATTTTTGAACGATTAATGCCATAGTTGTTCCATATAAGCCATGACCCTGATGTACCCATCAGGGTCAGTTACACAAAATTGAAGTTTTATTTTGCTGCAAGCCAGGCAGTTAAATCTGCCATCACTGGAGCAAACTTCTCGTTAAGTGGCGCGCCACCTTGTGCCAAGTCAGGTTTACCACCACCTTTACCACCTAGCTCATTCGCTAAATGTTTGATGATGTCACCTGCTTTAATAGAAGCAGTAAAGTCTTTTGCCACAGATGCGATCAAGCTCACCTTGTCACCCTCTACACCTGCAAGAACAATCACTGCATTTTCTAATTTTGATTTCACACCGTCGTGCAGGTTGCGAAGTGCTTTCGCATCCATGTTTTCAACAGTTGTAATCAAGGTTGCACGACCTGCAATGCTTTGAACTTGGCTTAGAAGTTCACCGGCTTGCAGGCTAGCAAGTTTTTGATTGAGTTGTTCGATCTGTTTCTGCAAGCTCGATGCAGTATCAACCAACGCTTCAACTTTTTCTAAAGTCTGGTCTTTTTGTGCTTTGAGCAAACCGTTAATCATATTGATATCGCGATCGGCTTTTTGCGCAACTTCAACTGCTTTAGTGCCTGTTACTGCTTCAATACGACGTACACCGGCTGCCACACCACCTTCAGAGGTGATTTTGAACAGACCGATATCACCGGTACGTTTTACGTGAATACCACCGCAAAGTTCGATTGAGAAGTTTTTCTCTTCAATCACTGAACCCATAGACAGTACACGTACTTCGTCACCGTATTTCTCGCCAAACAGCATCATCGCGCCTTTAGCTTTCGCAGACTCGATATCCAGAAGTTCAGTAGACACCGCAGTATTGGCAATCACTTCAGCATTGACCAAACGTTCAATTTCTTGCAGCTGTTCAAAGCTTACAGGTTGGTCATTGGCAAAGTCAAAACGTAACACATCAGATGCAACCAATGAACCTTTTTGCTGTACATGTGAACCTAAAATTTGACGTAACGCAGCATGTAGCAGGTGAGTCGCAGAGTGGTTGCGCGCAGTTGCTGCACGAATATCTGCTTTTACTGTTGCTTCTACATTTTGAGTAACTTTCAAGTTACCCATCGTCACGATACCTTGGTGTACAAATGCGCCACCAGATTTTTTGGTATCTTGAACTTCGAAAATACCAGTATCGTTTTTAAAGATACCTGTATCACCGATTTGACCGCCGCTTTCTGCGTAGAAAGGTGTTTGGTTGAGTACGATCAGTGCTTCATCGCCTTCAAACACTTCATCAACTTGCTCGCCATCTTTGTAGATTGCGATGATTTGACCTTCACCTGCAGTTGCGTCATAACCATCAAACTGAGTTTCGCCTTCAACTTTAACTACGCTGTTGTAGTCGATCGCGAATTTACCTGCATCACGTGCGCGTTGACGCTGTGCAGCCATTTCAGTTTCGAAACCAGCTTCATCAATAGTTAAGTCACGTTCACGTGCGATATCTGCAGTCAAGTCTGTCGGGAAGCCGTAAGTGTCGTAAAGTTTAAATACTACTTCACCCGGAATCACAGAACCTTTTAACTGTGCCAATTCACCTTCAAGCAATTTCAAACCTTGCTCAAGTGTTTTGGCAAATTGTTCTTCTTCTTTAAGAAGTTGTGCTTCGATACGTGCTTGTTGAGCAGCAAGTTCAGGGTATGCATCGCCCATCACTTCGATCAGTGGCTTCAACATTTTGTGGAAGAACGAACCTGTTGCGCCTAATTTGTTACCATGACGTACTGCACGACGGATAATACGACGTAGTACATAACCACGGCCTTCATTCGATGGATTTACGCCATCAGCGATCAAGAATGAACATGAACGTGCATGGTCCGCAACGACTTTCAATGAAGCAGGATACTGAACTGGTGTCCCTTTCTCAGCAGCTTCAGCTTCAAGTGCTGTAGTGTTCAAACCAATGATTTCAGCCGCAGCTTTAAGTAAATGCTGGAACAGGTCGATTTCGTAGTTTGAGTTGACGTGCTGTAAAACGGCAGAAATACGCTCCAAGCCCATACCTGTATCCACAGAAGGCGCTGGAAGAGGGTGTAATACACCATCCGCAGTACGGTTGAACTGCATGAAAACGTTGTTCCAGATTTCAATGAAGCGGTCACCATCTTCTTCAGGCGTGCCTGGCAGGCCACCCCAGATATGCTCACCGTGGTCAAAGAAGATTTCAGAACATGGACCACATGGACCGGTATCGCCCATTGCCCAGAAGTTATCTGATGCGTATTGACCGCCTTTGTTATCGCCAATGCGGATAATGCGAGAAGCGTCTAGACCGATTTCTTTGTTCCAGATGTCAAAGGCTTCATCATCGGTGTGGTAAACGGTTGCATAGAGTTTATCTTTAGGAAGACCAAGCCATTCTTCGTTAGTCAAAAAGTCCCAGGCAAATTTGATCGCATCACGTTTGAAGTAATCACCAAATGAGAAGTTACCCAACATTTCAAAGAAAGTGTGGTGACGTGCTGTATAACCCACATTGTCTAAGTCATTGTGCTTACCACCTGCGCGTACGCATTTTTGTGATGACACTGCACGTACATAATCGCGTTTTTCTAGACCTAAGAAGCAATCTTTAAACTGGTTCATACCAGCATTGGTGAACAGCAAAGTTGGGTCATTGGCAGGTACTAGAGAACTCGACGCGACACGTGTATGCCCTTGCGATTCAAAGTAACGCAAAAATGCTTCACGAATTTCAGCTGATGTCATAAAACGAGTACTCACAACCAAGTCACTCCATAATTTCCGATTTGGCTAAAACACCACAGTCTGACAAGCATACAAGAGCTCTGCTGCAATGCGGGGCTTAAAAATTTAAAACGCCAAATTATAACGGAAAAAGCAGTATGCACCAATCATTTTAAAACCAATTGCGAAGGATTTATTTACTCAGGTTTTTCGCTGAATAATTAAATTGAATTTTCCCACAGTAGAATTCGTGGATATCCATCACATTAAAAATAACTGGAATTTTAAATGACCCAGATACAGACGGATGGATCAGAAATAAAATAATCGAAAATCAGTATTTTCACTGAAGTTTTTTAATGTACGGCGCCAGAAATCCTTTAACATAGAAGAGTTTTAAAATAGGCATATAAAAGGTCGAGTCATGCAACGAGTGGCAATCAATGGATTTGGGCGTATTGGACGGAATGTACTGCGTGCATGGTTTGAAAACCCGAAAGATTTTAATTTTGAAATCGTTGCCATTAACGATATTGCCGATGTTGAAACCCTGATTCACCTGTTTAAATATGACTCGACCCATGGCCGTTTTCCGGGGCAGGTGGATCTCAGCTATGATACTGAACATATCTATATGCATATCAGCTATCAAGATGCTGCATTAAAAGTACAGGTTTTGTGTGAGTCGCAGCCGGCTAAGTTGCCTTGGCAAAACTTGGCGGTAGATGTAGTGCTTGAATGTACTGGACTGTTCCGTTCTCGTGAAGCCGCGACCCAGCATATTGGAGCAGGGGCGAAACGTGTGATTATCGGCGCAGCACCTTTTGATACGGTCGATGCCGCGATTGTCTATGGTGTCAATCATCATGAAGTCAAAGCATCGGACCAGATCATTTCCAGTGTTTCTTGTACTACACAGGCTTTGGTGCCACTGGTCAAAATTGTCGATGATGCTTTTGGCATCACTAGCGCCCTGATGACTGAAATCCATGCTGTAACGGCGGATCAGTCGGTACTGGATCATGCGCATCGTGATTTGCGTCGTGCACGTGCTTCAGGCCATAACATCATTCCTACGACTTCGAGCGCACTCGGTGCCTTAAAGCGTGTCATGCCAAAAATGGAAGATCGTATTGATGGTTATTCAATTCGGGTGCCGACCATTAATGTGGCCGCGATTGATTTAACGTTTGTCTCCCAGTCGCCGATTACCGATCACAAGCTGAATGAAGTGCTGATCAAGGCTGCCCAGCAGGATTTTGCGGAAATTATGGCCGTGACAGATGAGCCATTGGTATCGAGTGATTTTAATCATTCCCCATATTCATTGATTGTGGATTTGACCCAGACTCTAGTCGTTGGGCATCAAGCCAAAGTCTTTGCCTGGTACGATAACGAGTGGGGCTATGCCAACCGTCTGCTGGATTTATGTGAATCATTTCATTAAGTTCGGGTTATCTAAACCTCAAAAGCACCGAGATACGGTGCTTTTTTCTTGCCTGTAAATATTCTGCAAGCCATGTTTTAAGAGAATTTGCCGGTAATTGATCGAAAATCAGGAATTGAGGCTGAATTATTTACGTTATCTGCAGCATTTTTCGTTAAGATAAAGACAATAAAATGAAATAAGAGCAAGCACATGATGGTGGTTTGGGGATTTATTATACTGCTGACTTTGGCGGTAATTTTTCTGATCTGGCTGCAGTTTAATCAGAGTGATGAGCCACGTAGCGTGGAAGGCGTGCCAGTCGAAGAAAAAATCGTGCATCTGGAAGAAAATTTAAAAAAGACCCTGGAAATCATGCAGGATCTAGCCAAAAAAATGCATGTGCAGCAGGAAGTGCTGGATCAGACCACAGCCAAACTTCAGCAGGTTGAATTGCAAAATGCCGAACTGGTCAGTTTGCTGACCAAAGTGGTTGATCCACAGAAATAAACAAAACCCCTTTAGAGATCATTTAAAGGGGTTTTTCTAGCGTTAGATTATTAAAATTCTTAAAATTGCAGCAGAAACCATACTGATGGCGACGGTCGGTAATAATCCAAAACGTGTAGCGGCAAATAGCGTTAAAGCCAAGGCGATCAGGTCTGCAGGATGGTCGCGTACAAAATAGGGTGCAATCACTGAAATCAGCACGCAGCCGGGGACTACTTCCAGAATTTTTCGCTGGCGCTGTGTTAGTGTTTTATTTTTTAACAAGACATAGCCCAAGATCCGGGTTAAATAAGTGGTCGCAGCAATCAGAATAATGGCCACCAAGGTGCTCATCTGGATCATGTTTGATCCTCTTGAATCAGGAAAAATGCCGAAGCGATTCCAGACAAGGCGCCAATCGGTACATACCAGCCCGCAGGTAAATATAAATAAGCCAAAGCCGCACAGACTAAACTGACCAGCCATGGCCGGGCAGCCTCAAAACCTTTCCACATACTTCTCAGTAACACCAGAAATACAGCAGGAAAGGCCATATCGAAACCAAAACGGTTGATGTCACCTAATACAGGTCCAAGCATGGCGCCGAGTGTGGTAAATCCGACCCACATCAAGTACAGGCAAAAACACAGGCCAGCATAATAAGGCATGCTAAACGCAGCACGATAACCCAAGTGCGCCTGTTTCCTTTGTGCATCAGCTAGACCGAGCGCCCAGCTTTCATCGACCATAAAAAATAGCGCCGGAAAAACTTTACGATTCGGGAGATGCTTTAAATACGGCACCAAACTGGCACCCATCAACAGATGCCGGCTATTTACCAGAAAGGTAATGAACATCAGCATGAGTAAATTTGGCGGACTGCTCCAGACTTCCAAAATGGCAAACTCAGAACCACCGGCAAAGTTCAGACCTGTCAGTAACGGCACTTCGAGCAAGCTGAAATTCTTCTGTACCGCCGTCGCACCCAACACCAGCGCAAAGGGAATAATCCCTAAAAGCATGGGGATAGAATCTTTCATGCCACGTTGAAATTCGCTGAAATCGGTAGGAACAACCACCGCTGCGGTGCTTTGTCTAAACAAAAGCATGGAAATGACCTGGGTACTGCAAAACTAAACCATATTTTATGGCGATATTCAGGCTATTTGCTATTGTAATGAAAGATATTTGAGTTTTATTTGAAATTAAATTGCGCTAAATTAAATTTAAAGGGTTTTAAATGCCAAAGTATAAATATGGATCAAATAGATAAACGCATTTTGCATGAGCTGCAAAAGAATGGAAAACTACAAAATAATGAACTGGCTCAATTAATTGGCTTGTCACCGTCACCCTGTTTAAGACGGGTGAAACAGCTGGAAGATGATGGTGTGATTGAGCAATATGTCGCGCTGCTGAATCCGCAAAAGGTCAATTTGGCGATGAGTGTGTTTGCACGTGTCTGGCTCAAGTCTCAAGAAGCTGCCGTGGTCGACCAATTTGTCGAAGCGATCAAGGAAATGCCAGAAGTGGTTGAATGCCAGCTAATGGCGGGCGATTGTGATTTCTTTTTAAGAATTGTGGTGGCTGATCTGGATGCCTATCGTAAATTTCAGATTCATCATTTAACCCAAATTCCCTGCATTCAAAGCGTAAAAACTGAAATTCCATTGCAAACGGTTAAAAGCACGACTGCATTGCCTTTGGTTTAATACCGGATTTTTTCATGCTATTTGTTTTGAATGTGCATTAAAACGCTGATAGTTGACACTATTGTTGTTGATTTCATCAGGTAGCGAAAATTATAAAATTTGCGATGCACAGCCAAAACTATCGTGCTAGACTAGGAGAAATCGGGTGTGCTCCCGATTTTTTTATGCGGATTCGTTCCGCGCTGACAAGAATTTAGGTTTACAACATGCCCATTTCAGAGACATGGTTATTACCTGATGGTGTAGCTGATGTATTACCAGAACAAGCGCAAGTTATTGAAAGTCTGCGCCGTAAATCACTGGATTTCCTTGCATCTCGAGGTTATCAGCTGGTGTACACGCCATTCATTGAATACATCGAATCTCTATCTTCTCTCTCAGAATCGAATCAAGATTTAGACTTAGCCACTTTTAAGGTAATCGATCAGCTTTCTGGTCGTTTGCTTGGTGTGCGTGCCGATATGACACCACAAGTGGCTCGTATTGATGCGCATGTACATCCAGTGGAAGGTGTTGCACGTTACTGTTATGCAGGAACCGTTCTGCATACTAAGCCTCGCGGTTTTAACACTTCGCGTGCGCCACTACAGTTAGGTGCGGAGCTATTTGGTTCAGACAGCATCGATGCCGATGTAGAAATGGTCGACTTGATGATCAGTCTGATTCAGGAAACAGGTCTGGCAGATGGTATTCATCTGGACTTAGGTCATGTCGGTTTATTCCGCAGTCTGGTGGCTCAAGCCGGCTTAAACAAAGTCGCTGAACAGCAATTATCTGATTTATACCAGCGTAAGGCTTTGCCAGAATTAGAAGAATTCACGGCAGACCTGAAATTTGGTCAGGATTTCTATGCACTTGGACGCTATGCCAGCGACCTGGATGCATTACAAGCGCATTTAAGTGCTGAAGTGTTGGCAAATCCAACATTTACGCAGGCTTTTAATGTCTTGCAAACCACCAAAGACGAAGTTCAAACCCGTTGGCCAAACTTGAGTATTGGTATTGATGTGGTTGAATTACGTTCATACCATTATCATACTGGCTTGATGTATGCAGTCTATGCACCGAACCGTGCAGCTGCACTGGCACAAGGTGGCCGTTATGATGGCATTGGTGAACATTTTGGCCGTGCGCGTCCGGCAACCGGTTTCTCTTGTGACTTATATGCTTTAAGCGCAGGCCAGTTTGATGCGGTACAGGTCGTGGTTGCACCTAAAGGCACTGATGCAGAACTTCTGAATGCAATTCAGAATATTCGTGCACAAGGCTTAAGTGTAATTCAGTTACTGGGTAATGATGATTTAAACTCGATTCCATATGCGACGCACCAGCTGGTGAATGCGAATGGTGAGTGGACAGTCAAAACGATTTAACTGCTTGGCTCAGTGTTCATGTCGCTGAGCGGGGCTTTCAACTTTAACAGCATGATGTAATGAGGCTATTATGGGCAAGAATGTTGTGGTACTTGGTACCCAATGGGGCGACGAAGGTAAAGGTAAAATCGTCGACCTGCTCACAGATCAAGCGGCAGCGGTAGTTCGTTATCAAGGCGGACATAACGCAGGTCACACTCTTGTGGTTGGTGGTAAGAAAACTGTCTTACACCTCATTCCATCAGGTATTTTACGTGAAAACGTATTGTGCTTAATTGGTAACGGTGTTGTTCTTTCTCCTGAAGCGCTCATCAAAGAGATGGACATTCTTGAAAAAGAAGGCGTTCCTGTTAAAGAACGTTTACGCATTTCTCCAAACTGTCCATTGATTCTTCCGAACCACATCGCACTTGACCAGGCGCGTGAGAAAAAACGTGGTAATGCGAAGATTGGTACGACAGGTCGTGGTATCGGTCCTGCATACGAAGACAAAGTAGCGCGTCGTGCAGTACGTGTTGCTGACCTGGTACGTGGTGGTGAACATCTTACTGCTCAGTTAACTGAACTTCTGGACTACCATAACTTCCAGCTGACTGAATACTACGGTGTTGAAGCAGTTAAACTGGAAGACGTGCTGGCACTTTGCGACGAATGGCGTAAAGTTGTTGCGCCACTGGTTGTGGACGTAACTACTGAATTGCATAACTACCGTAAAAACGGTGACAACATCATGTTCGAAGGCGCGCAAGGTTCACTTCTTGACGTTGACCATGGTACATATCCGTATGTAACTTCTTCGAATACAACTGCTGGTGGCGTAAGCTCTGGTTCAGGTCTGGGTCCTTTGCATCTTGACTATGTACTGGGTATTACTAAAGCATACACAACGCGTGTAGGTGCAGGTCCATTCCCAACCGAGTTGGTCTATGACGCTGCAAATGACACGGGTGATGCGATTGGTAAACACCTCGGTACGATTGGTAATGAATTTGGTGCGTCTACTGGCCGTCAACGTCGTTGTGGCTGGTTCGATGCTGAAATTCTACGCCGTTCAGTTGACGTAAACTCACTTTCTGGTATTTGCTTGACTAAACTTGACGTTCTTGACGGTTTGGAAGAAGTGAAAATCTGTGTGGGTTATGAAGCTGCAGATTCTGGTTGTGTCGGTTCTTCTGATGCGCTTGCATTCGAAACTTTAAAACCGATTTACGAAACTATGCCAGGCTGGTCTGAGTCAACTTTCGGTGCGAAATCACTGGATCAGTTGCCAGAAGCTGCATTGAACTATGTAAAACGTCTTGAGCAGTTGATTGAATGTCCTATCGACATCATTTCAACGGGTCCAGACCGTGAAGAAACCATTGTTCTTCGCCACCCGTTTGATGCTTAATCTTCATTTGACTAAAGCTTGAATGATAAAAACCCATCTCCGGATGGGTTTTTTTATATGTTAAATTTATGCAGGTATTTCAAGACTAAAGTTGCATCGGTAATACCACGTGATGTGCTTTAACATAGTGTTATATAAAGAAAGAAAAATGAGCAGCAGGATGCAAAAAAATATATCGGCGACCATGTTTTATTCATTGTTATTCGCGATGGGCGGGGCGCCAACAATGGCCATGATGATTATTCGTGCGCAAACCCAAAACTCCGAAGTGATTTATGCGGTGCTGATTGGTCTGAGTGTCATTATTGCATGTATATTAGTGCCTATTATTTTATTGCAAAATGCTTTTTTATATTTCAAACGTAAAGACGAAATGCTTGAACAGAAAATCAAACCACTCAGTCAGGTTTACTTGGGCCTCAATATTATTTGTCTGATTTATTGGTTGGCGATACAGTATTTGGCTTAAAAATTACATAATTTATAAGAAGATGAATGAATTAAGCGTTTAGCTGCTACGCGCTTTCACTTATAATTTTTACAATGTAAATTGCCCTTGAGCCAAGGTGGAGTAAATTATAATGAAGAATAAACTTTTATTGAGTATGGCTGCTGCTACAGTCGTCACATTATCAGGTTGTACCACCATTGCCGATATGGCAGGGGCAGATACTGCGACCTTAAATGCATCTGCGAGCCAAAGCTATAATGCCATGGTCAATGATGCGAAGAACAAAGGTCAACTGGATACCAGTTCAGCGACCTATAAACGGATTAATAATGTATTTAACCGTTTGAAACCGGTTGCTAACCAGATGAATCAAACCGGTACGGCATTCCAGTGGCAATTGGCTGTGCTCAAATCTGACCAGGTTAACGCCTTTGTTGTGCCAGGTGGTAAGGTTGTATTCTATACGGGTATCGTGAATAAACTGAATCTGACCGATGCTGAAATTGCAGCGATTATGGGTCATGAAATGGTGCATGCTTTAGAAGAGCATTCTAAGCAGAAAATCGGTGCTCAGGCCCTGACTGATCTGGCCTTGGGTATCGGCTTGAATGCAGCAGGTGTGGGTCAAGGTGGTGCTGCAGCCGCACAATTGGGTAGTCAGATCGGAATTGGCTTGCCATACTCGCGTAATCTGGAAAGCCGTGCTGACCAAGGTGGTTTAATGCTGATGGCGCGCGCAGGTTATAACCCGAATGCAGCCATTACCCTGTGGGAAAAAATGAACAAACTCGGTGGCAGCAGTGGTGCAACCTTCCTGTCTACGCATCCATCGAATAGCCAGCGTATTGGACAAATGCGTCAACAGTTGCCAGCAGCCATGCAGATTTATAACCAAAACAAATAATCCACTAATCATCCTGTAAAAGGAGATCTTGATCGGATTGGAAAGGCAGGGCAATGGCTCTGCTTTTTTTTATAGCTAATTGGGTGATTAATATTCTACGGGCTATTTTCAGGCAATAAAAAAGGCAAAGTCAGACTTTGCCTTTTTTCACTCAAGATCATAAGATCTTAGTGTTGGTGACCGCCTACACCGTGTACGTGACCGTGATCTAATTCTTCTTGAGAAGCTTCACGAACAGATACGATTTCAACTTCGAAAGTCAGGTCTTGACCAGCAAGTGGGAAGTTAGCATCAACAACAACATTGTCGCCTTCAACTGCTTTAACAGTTACGATTTGCACGCCGTCATCAGTTTGAGCTTGGAACTGCATGCCTGCCTGAATGTTGTCTACGCCTTGGAACATTTGCGCAGGAACTTCTTGAACTAGGTCAGGGTTGTATTCGCCATAACCTTCAGCAGCAGGAACGTTTACAGTGAATTTTTCACCTACAGTTTTGCCTTCTAACGCATTTTCTAAACCTGGGATGATGTTACCTGCACCGTGCAAATAGGCAAGTGGTTCACCTTGAGATTGGTCGAGAGTTTCACCCTCTGCGTTAGTCAATGTGTAGTGGAAAGAAACCACGAGGTTATTTGCAATAGCAGTCATGTTAATTGATCCATTCAATTTTTTAAGGGTACATCATAAAGTGAAATTGCATTTTTGTAGACTAAAATTAGCAAAAAAACGCAATTTGACAATTTTGTTGACGATTTTTTCATTGATTGGGCCAAATTCTGGAATTTCAATGCAATTTCAGCTTTGGAGAAATTTTTCGTGTAACAAAATCTTTTGCAGTCAGAATGCCGGCATGCGCATAACCATGAATGGTCGCCTGATGAATTCGGTATAAAGAAACGTACATTGACTTGGCAACAAAGCCTTGAACATTCACCTGACCGAGCAACTCGCCGACGGCTTTATTCTGGCTTAAGGAAATCAGTGAACCTTTGTCAGAAAATTTAAACATCGGTAAATAGTTTTCTTCATTGACACGCGCTTTCAAGGCATTCGCCAGAAAATTGGCCTGTTGGCTAGCCACTTGTGCACGTGGACCCAAGACTGGTTCATCTGCAGCAGGCTGGCAGTGTGCACAGTCACCAAAAGCAAAAATGTCTGGATCAGATTTGGTTTGCAGGGTGGAGTAGACTTTCAACCGGTGAATATTGTCTTTTTCCATATCTTGCAGTTGTGCCAAGACTTCAGGTGCTTTGATGCCTGCAGCCCAGACTTTAATCTCGGCATCCAGACTTGAGCCATCTGCAAAATAAATCTTGTCTTCATCAATCTTGGCCACGCGGTGACTGGTCAAAACCTCAATGCCAAATTTTTCCAGCTGTTGCATGGTATGTTCGGCGACTTTCGGCGAGAGTGCAGTCAGAATACGATCCGCCGCTTCAATCAGGGTAATTTTGACTTTATTTGGGTCGACCTTGTTTAAGCCATATTTAAAGAAATTGTGTTTGGCTTCCACCAGTTCAGCTGCCAGTTCTACTCCGGTTGCACCGGCGCCAATAATCGCGATATTCAGTTCACGGCTCGAAGCTTCATGTTGAGCATTCAAGTAGAGATGCAACAGATCCTGCTGAAAGATATCAGCTTGTGGACGGCTGTCGAGAAAATGACAGAACTGTTTGACGCCTTCGGTATTAAAGTCATTCGAGGTAGAACCCAAGGCCAGTACCAGGGTGTCATAGTCGATGCGCTGGTTCTTCTTGGCTTGGGCTTTTTTGGAGAAATATTCTGTTTCTACCACAATCTGTTTCGCTTCACGATCCAGACCGGTAAATGTCCCCAAGACAAATTCATAATGATGTGCGGCTGAATGGGCAAAATAATTAGTTTCTTCTTCATGTGGATTTAAGGTGCCTGCGGCAACTTCATGCAGCAGCGGTTTCCAAATGTGTGTCAGTTTTTGATCGACCAGAATAATCTGGGCTTTACCGCTTTTACCCAAGCTCTCACCCAGCTGAGTCGCCAGTTCCAGACCACCGGCACCACCACCCACAATCACGATTTTATGTGCTGTCATATATGATTAACCTGTTTATTTTTTTAATAAAAATAAGAGAAATAGAGAGAAAATATACTATGGCATGCACTAAAACGCGTCTTGATTAAAATTGTTATACAAATTACAAAACGTAGCAATTCTGTGAGAGCAGGTAAGTATCGCTGCTTTGAGGAAGCAAGGGGAGAGCGAGATTGATAAAGGGAATCTGCTAGAAGATCAGAGAGGAGATCTTCTAGCTTAAAGAAAAGTGACTTGAGATGTAGCGCTATTATCTATCTAAAGGATAAAGCTTTACGCTTGGTGTATTGTCTGAAAATAAACCGAATAAGCCTTGTAGCCAGCTAAAGAACTTCTGAAACAGATTGGCTTCTTCAATTTCGACATGATCTTCAATTTGAATGGTGCGAATCAACTGATTATTCTGATAAACCTGAATGGTCGCCAAAGGCATCATGGTCGCCAAAGGTGCAATGAGTTCAGATGCTTTCACTTCAACATTGATATGAGTCTGAGTTTCCTGTAATGGCTCGATACTTTTTAAAACGCCATCACCTGTATTCAGCATGACACGCTGTTGGGTTTGATCAAACTGGTTCAGGTCAATGCTGTAGCCCTGATCATATAAAGAAGTGGTAATGATCTGCGGTTGCTTGGTTTGCACCTTAAACATTTTTAAAGTGGATTTAATCACAGGCAATTCAGCCAGTAGCTGTTGATCTTTGATCGCCACTTCATTGCGGGTATAGGTATAAGCCAGATTCATCAGCTTATGTGATACTTCAGCGCGTTTTGCTGCACTTTTAGTACCCAGCACCACCACAATCAGACGGCGATTTGGCATTTCAAAATCTGCGGTGACGCGATTGGCTGTCAGCGCCAGATTATAGCCCGCTGCACGGGTAAAACCGGTTTTTAAACCATCTACTGTAGGATCGACCTGAAGCACACGGTTGGTCGCACGATGAAAATGCTGATTGTAGGTAAAGCTTGGCTGCTTGGAATAATACAGATAATCCGGAGTTTCATTCACCACCGCCATAGACAGTCTGGCTAAATCGGCGGCAGTCGAATAATGCTCAGGCATGGTAATACCGGCCGGATTCTGGAAATTGGTATGTTGCATGCCCAGTGCTTTGGCTTCCTGATTCATACGTTCAACAAACTGCGGAATACCACCCGAAATTTTCTCAGCCAGCGTCACCGCGGCATCATTGGCAGACATGATAATTAAGCCCGCCAGAAGCTGATCGACTGAAATCAGATCACCTTCTTTCAGGTACATCTGTGACTCATCCCACATCACGGTTTTAACCACAGAGGTCGCGGTTAACACTTCATTTTTATTTAATTTTCCGGCCTCAATTTCCTTTAAGGCAATATAAGCCACCATCATTTTGGTCAGCGAAGCCGGAGCACGCTGAACGTCGGCATTGTGCTCTGCAATGACTTGACCAGACTGTGAATCCAGAATGGTCCAGGCTTCAGCTTCAACGCTTTCAGGCACAATATTGAGTAGGGCAGCATGTGAAAATGCAGAAATAAATAAACTGAATACCGCAATCAGTGAGATGATGTATTTCAATGGTGTTCCTTGATAACCCGCTGGGTGTTGAACGATTTAATTTTCACGCATGCTATGCCTTTTTTATACAGATAGCTAGTCGTAAATGTAGACAAATAAGACAGCTAAACCATACTGGCTTAAAAAATGCTAAGCTAAGCTATATCTCATTTATTTTAATTTTATATCGTTCATTATGTTGCATTATCAAATTGAATTTGACGATTATCGTCAGCATCTTATTCACGTGACTGTTCGTTTTCTTGCGGACCCAACCCAAGTCCTGTCATTGCCGACCTGGATTCCGGGAAGCTATCTGATCCGGGAATTTTCCAAGCACATTGAAGCAGTTAAAGCCTATGATGAAGATGGGCGCCAGTTACAGATCCAGAAATTTGAAAAGAACAAATGGCGTTTATTCAATACTGATCATGAACTGATTACAGTGGAATATGATGTCTATGCCTATGATCTGTCCGTTCGTGGTGCATATGTGGATCAAAATCGTCTCTACGTGAACCCGGCTTGTGCATGTTTAGGGCTAGAAGGTCAGGAAAATAAAGAAATTGAACTGGAAATTTTCCTGCCAGATGAATTAAAGCATTTTCAGCTGGCAACCGGTATGCAAGCCAAAAGTCTGGTCAAAGGCCGTTTCACGCTCAAAGCCAAAAACTATGCCGAATTGATTGACGCACCATTTGAGCTGGCAGAACAAACCCGTTTCAGTTTTGAAGCAAATGGCATTCCACATGAATTTGTGGTCTCAGGTAAACATGCCATGAATGCCGCGCGTATGCAGCAGGACATTGAAAAAATCTGTGCCACAGAAATTTCAATGTTTGGTTCAGCGCCGTTTACAGACTATACCTTTATGACCATGGCAACCGGCAATAGCTATGGCGGTTTGGAGCATCCAAATTCTACCAGCCTGATTTCACCGCGTGATGACTTGCCGAAAGCCAATGAACCTGAAGAACCGTCGAAAGATTATCAGCGTTTCCTCGGCTTATGTAGCCATGAATATTTCCATTCCTGGTTGGTGAAATTCATTCGCCCTGAAAACTTTGTTAACTATGATTTAAACAGAGAAGGCTATACCTCTCTGTTATGGATCTTTGAAGGTTTTACCTCTTATTACGATGATTTGATTTTGCTGCGCAGTGGCGTGATTAATCAGGAATCGTATATTGCTTTGTTAAAAGCACAGATTGACCGTTATTTACAAAATCCAGGGCGTGCGATTCAGTCAGTGTCTGAATCCAGTTTTGATGCCTGGGTGAAATTCTATCGTCAGGATGAAAACTCGAATAATGCGGGTACCAGCTATTACAACAAAGGTTGTTTAGTTGCATTGTGCCTAGACTTAGGTCTGCGTTTACGTGGTTCAAGTCTGGATGCCCTGATGCGTCGTTTGTATGAAAACGCTCAGAAGGGTGTTCAGGTACATGAACGGACAATCTTTGAATTATGCAAAGAGCTGACTGGTGATGATTGGTCAGAACAGATTAATCACTTGATCAATACCACAGATGAATTGCCGCTTGATCAGCTCTTCCCTGAGTTTGGTATGGGTTATAGCCTGAAAAATGACAAGTCTTTGCCATTCGGTCTAAAGCTGGCAGATAAGCCGGAAGGTGTGCTGGTTCAATCTGCGCGTCGTGATAGTGCCGCTGTGCTCGCTGGCCTTTCTGCCAATGATGTCATTATTGCAATTGATGGCTTAAAAGCAACGACCAAACTCATTGAAAGCTATGCAAAACAGCAAGGTATTTTTACGGTACATGCATTCCGTCGTGATGAAATGATGACCTTCGACGTTCAAGCCGCGGGTTCTGAACTGACCGAAGTGGAATTGAAAGTGGAAGATCCGGCTAAAGTCGAGAAATGGCTTAAAGCTTAAAGCTTCACTTGTTCGTCATTTAAAAAAACCGGTGCATAGTCACCGGTTTTTTATTGCATTAAATTTTGAGAAAAAATTATTTAATGATCAGTCGTGATGTGCCACGGAATTCTGCCACAATTTGATTATGTTGATTCATCACCTGAATATCATAAATGCCACTACGGCCACTGCTGGCTTTGTGTTCAGCTACAGCAGTCAGTGTGTCGCCAAGCAAGCCCGGTTTTAAATAATGAATACCGCAATGTTGACCAACTGCCGGATGTTCACCGGTATTGCAGGCAATTGCAAAAGCTGCATCTGCCAGTGCGAAAATCACGGCACCGTTACAGGTCTGATGACCCTGTAAATGCTGTTCAGTCACCTTTAATTCGATCTTTGCATAATTGTGGTTATAAGAAACCAGATGAGCACCAAGATGCTGAATTAACCGGTCCTGATTAAACATCTGGCTGACTTGCTGATCCATTACAAAACTCCTTTTAAGATACGTTTTATTTTAAATTATTAAATATATGAATCATAAATAGCATTAGATAGTCAGAATGACAAGAGGGCAGAGTTAAAAATCTTGTTTGCACACATAAGAAAAAGCAGGTAAAACCTATATTTAGGTATGGGTTTTGTATTGGATAAAATGAAATTATATAAATATAGATATGGTTCAAAACGTGATTTGGAAGCTTTACAGAAAAATTATTTTTATGCTCCACATTCGACACAGCTGAATGATTCATCTGAGAATCTATTCAGTGAAAAAGACATTCATAAAGTATTTGAGCTGTTTCATAATATATTTGGTTCTTCGACTTCTGATATTAGGAAAGAATTTGATTAACTATGTCAAAAAGTTAGGAAGGAGGTCGGGATTTACTCTCTAAGTCGAATTCAAAAGGACGAATTACTTTGGGCATATTATGCCGATTCACATACTGGATTCTGTATTGAATATGATTTTGAAAAGCTTGATGAGCTGAGACCTATAAGTGCTGCGTTTGAGATTGATTATGCTGAACAAAGACCAGAGTTGAAGTTTGATCATGTATTCAAAAATGGAGCGACAGCTGTGGAAAAATTATTGCGAGTTACAACAGGGACTAAATCTATAAAATGGCGACACGAAGAAGAGTACAGGATTTGTATCGAACCTTTTGGTAGATTTAACTATGATTATAGGGCAGTGAAAGCAATCTACTTCGGAATGAGGATGCCTAAATCAAAAATTGATCTCGTAAAAAACAACAATAAATTGCCGGATTCTTATGCAACAGTATGCCAACAGCAAGTCATAGAAGTATTGAAAGGAAGAGGTATTAAGTATTATCAAATGAAATTAAAATCGGATAGTTATGAGTTTGATTGTTATGAGATAGCAGATATTTATCAAGATGCTCAAAAATACAAAGACAAAGTTCATCTAATTTCAAAGAATTTGATTGACTATAATGACTATGGTCGAGGGGTTGAAAGAGGTTATTTTGATAAGGTTGCAGACATCATTAGTAAAGAACCATATTTTTATGAGCTAAATAGTATCCATATCTCGAAGGAAGAATCGATTAAGAAAAATCAGCCTGTTATCTTCGCAGGATTTTTTTATGAAAAGAATAATTTACGCCAAATTAAAAGATATTTCACTTTGGATGAAGTCAATGAAAAATATAGCCTTTTGAATATGGGTTAAAAATTTGGTGACAACATGTCCTACATTTTAATTCCCCCGATACGTCGAATACCCATAAGAACTTAATAGCAGTGGAATATGGTAGTGCTCTAAAGCACCATCAATCACAAAAACCACCGGTACTTCAGGGAAGAACGTCCGTTGATTATTGGCCTTAAACCAATCACCCGTTTTAAACGTTACTTTATAAACGCCTTTTTGTAACGCGGTGTCTTTAGGATAAAATTCTTTAATACGACCATTACTGTCTGTCTTGGCTTCATTGAGCTTTACCCATTTCTCACCTTGCTGAGCTTCTAGGGTGACCGTGACATTAGCAGAGGGTAGGCCAGTTTCTTGATTAAGCACATGAACACTTAGTGGATTGGCAAAGCTAAAAGTTGAAAGGGAAGTCGCAGCTAAAGCACAAATTATTCTTTTCATGAGACTCATCGTAAAATGAACACTTCAATTGATTCTAATAGACTGAAAAATAAAAAATATTGAAGTTATGTAATAAAAAAAGCCCACCGAAGTGAGCTTGATTAAATCTATTCAAACTTAGCCACGACCGCGACCGCGACCACGTGGTGCTTTGGTATTTGGACGAGTTGTGCCATTGGTCTTACGACGCGGCTTTTCACTTTCATCCATTTGCCAGATACGTTTGGTGCCAGACTTTTTCACAGAACCATCTTTATTTTTACGAACCATTGGCTTACCACCCGTACCACCCGGCTTTTTAACATAAGAGCGTGAACGGTATGGTTCTTCCGCAGGAACATTCTGAAAGTCTGGATAAAGTAAGGGTTCAATTTCTCTGGTTTCGCCCGGTTGCAATCCCATACGAACCAAATCAATCTCACCAATTTTGGTACGGATCAAACGCAGTGTAGGGAAGCCGACAGCAGATGTCATACGACGAATCTGACGGTTACGACCTTCACAGATCGAAATCTCAACCCAAGACGTTGGAACAGAGGCACGGAAACGTACAGGAGGATTACGCTCCCATAACCATTCAGGTTCAGATACTTTTTCAGCACGTGCAGGAAGCGTCATGCCATCTTTCAGTTCAACGCCTTTACGAAGCTGTTCTAGTGCTTCTTCGGTCACATCACCTTCAACTTGCACCATATAAGTTTTAAACTTTTTATTGGCAGGATTGGTGATATATTGGTTGAGACCACCGTGATCGGTGAGGAAAACCAGACCTTCTGAGTCCATGTCCAAACGGCCAGCAAGACGTAAATCTTTGTTGTTGACAAAATCAGCCATGGTTGGGTGCTTTTCATCCGCACGGAATTGGGAGAGGACGTCATAAGGTTTGTTTAGAATGACGATTTTCATAGGAAATAACTTCTATAATTACATTAATTTAAAAAATGTAGAGGTTTATTTAAAAGGGAAATTTAGTTATTTCCCGTATAAATCTCAAAAACAACAAATCTGGATTAGAATATTATGCGTTAAGAACAGTTGAAAGTATTGCCTAATCGGCAATTATTTTAGATTTGTCAGCGGCATCCGGGAGAATACTAATAATGGGATATCAAAAAATCGTAGTACCTGTGGATGGTACCAAAATTACCGTTAATGCAGACCTGTCACTCAACGTACCAAATAATCCAATTATCCCATTTATCGAAGGGGATGGAATCGGTGCAGATATTACACCAACAATGCGAACTGTGGTAGATGCTGCTGTGCAAAAAGCATACGCCGGGAAGCGTTCCATCGAATGGATGGAAGTCTACTGCGGTGAAAAAGCTGACAAAATTTACGGCACCTATATGCCTGAAGAAACTCTCGAAGCACTGCGCGATTATGTGATATCGATTAAAGGTCCACTGACCACGCCAGTCGGTGGTGGTATTCGTTCCTTGAATGTGGCTTTACGTCAGGAACTGGATTTATATGTCTGTGTACGTCCGGTGCGCTGGTTTGAAGGGGTACCTTCGCCAGTACATAATCCGGAACTGACCGACATGGTGATTTTCCGTGAGAATTCAGAAGATATTTATGCCGGTATTGAATGGAAAGCAGATTCTCCGGAAGCGAAAAAAGTTATCAAGTTTCTGAAAGAAGAAATGGGTGTAACCAACATCCGCTTTGAAGACAATTGTGGAATCGGAATCAAACCTGTCTCCAAAGAAGGTAGCCAGCGTCTGGTGCGTAAAGCGATTCAGTTCGCCATCGAAAATGACAAGCCTAGTGTGACTTTGGTACACAAAGGCAATATCATGAAATACACTGAAGGGGCATTTAAAGAGTGGGGCTATGAAGTCGCGCTGGAACGTTTCGGCGGTGAGCTTTTAGATGGTGGTCCGTGGGTTAAAATCAAAAATCCAAGAACAGGCAAAGACATTATTATTAAAGATGTCATTGCCGATGCCTTCTTGCAGCAAATTTTGATGCGCCCGGCGGATTATTCTGTGATTGCGACACTCAACTTAAATGGTGACTATATTTCTGATGCGCTGGCTGCGGAAGTCGGTGGGATCGGAATTGCACCAGGTGCCAATATTGGCGGTTCGATTGCAGTTTATGAAGCAACCCACGGTACAGCACCTAAATATGCTGGACAGGATAAAGTAAACCCGGGTTCGATTATTTTGTCTGCAGAAATGATGTTACGTGATATGGGCTGGATAGAAGCTGCCGACCTGATCATTAAGGGGATTTCGGGTGCGATTGCGGAAAAAACGGTGACTTACGATTTCGAACGCTTGATGCCAGGGGCGACCTTGCTTCGTTGTTCTGAGTTTGGTGAAGCGATTATTGCTAAGATGGATGCCTAAAATTGCGAGGCAATTTATGAGTTAAAGCCCGCAGTAATTGCGGGTTTTTTATAGTTTTATTTTCAGAAAAAGTCTGAACAGCTAAGAGCTAAACGTTAAAATAAGTATCAGGCTGCAAGATCATGTAAGAAGTGTAATGAGCCTAGAAATGATTCGTTCTAAGCTGAATAACTTAGTAAACACTGTATTACATTGACGTATTTGGATACAGCTCAGCGATTGGCTTATTTTGTATAAACGTTACAGTGATGAATGGAACTTCCAGTGAATAGAGACGTTTCTCCAAAGGAGTAAATCATGGCTAAAGCTAAAGCGAGACATAAGCAGGTCCAACAAAAAGACAAGCAGGACAATGCTCAGAATGAAGAGCAGCAACAGCAACAACAGCAACAACCATCGAAACCATCTCGTGCTAAAAAACGTAGATAATCTCCTATCCACCTAAAATAACAAAACCCTCATTTGAGGGTTTTGTTATTTGAACGCTTGTATAAAATCATCACTAAAAATAACAGGATTGTGACTTTAAATTAGGCGGTTGTGATTAAGATAAAAGTCATCTATTTAATTTAATGCGAATATTGGTGAAATTTCTTCGGATTATAAGCTTACTGTTATCTATAGGTTTTCTACTAACTGCCTGTCAGCCACCGCCTTCAGGTGAAGCAGCAGGTTGGAAAAGCCCTTATCTGTATTGGCAATTACAGAGAGCCCAGTTAGAAGCTCCGCTACAGATTCCGGTTGAAGGCGTCAGAGTTGGTCAGATTAATGATACTTGGGGAGCAGCGCGTAGTGACGGTCGTAAACACGAAGGGACGGATATTTTTGCCAAACGCGGTACGCCAGTATTTAGCGCGACCCCAGGGATTGTGCGTAGGATTGGCACCAACAATCTGGGTGGAAAAATCATCTGGGTGACCGGTCCAAATATGAGCCAACATTATTATGCACATCTGGATGACTATGCAGAACATATTCAGGAAGGCGACTGGGTTGAGGCAGGTGAAGTCATCGCTTATGTGGGGAATACAGGTAATGCCAAAAATACCCCGCCGCATTTACATTATGGGATTTATTTAGGTGGGCAAGGAGCAACCAATCCTTATCCTTATTTAGTCCTTTCTCCATGAGCAGACACTGGCTGAGTTTGTTGTTCAGATTTGAGTCTGACAGGACGTGTGTACCAGAACAATTGTAACGTTCCTGATAAAAGAACAAATGTGGCCAGTATGAACTGTTGATGATAGCTCAATCCAAAATATTGCAGCGCACTAAAACTGAGCCCACCGATTAGCTGAATCGAGGCAAAACACAAGGTGGCAATACTCCAGAGCTTTTTATAAGCCAGTCCATACAGTTGCAAAATGGTATAGGAGGTCAGGAACACCACAGCCGGATTTAGCATCCCGGTAAAAAAGGAAGAGCTAAAAGTAAGCAATGGGCTGGCATCTAGGGTTGCAATAAAAATAGCCACAATATAAAGACTATAAAGAATTTTCAGGGCAACAAAATTACCCCATTTTCTGGCCAGTGCATAAGCACTCAAGGCGCCTAAAGCACTACCTAGTCCATACAGAATCCAGTTGAAATTAATCCAGAACAAGCTCAATCCCAACTGCTGGCTTAAATAATCAATCCAGAAGAGTGAATGCGGTATATAAGCGAAAGCACTACAAGCATAAACTGTAAGTAAACTATAAAAGACGCTATTCAGAGATAGATGAGAGGTAACCGCAGGAGCTTGTGCCGACAAATATGGCTTAAATTTCTGAATCAGTAGACTTAAAACGATACAGATAAGCAAAGCAAAACCACATAAGATTAGCCATGCAGTCTGTATGGAAATTTGATCCAGATAAGGCAGAAACAGGGTCGCAATTAAAACGCCTAGTCCAATCCCACTAAAACCAATAAAGTTGATTTTAAGACGGTCTTGAAGTTCACAGCACTGTGCAACCACACTCGGCGATAAGATCATCATCAGTCCACCGCTGATCCCGGAAATAATCCGCCAAGCGATATACCATACTTCAGAAAAACCAGAAAATGCACAGCACATCAGGCTGAGCATACCGGCAAAGGCTGAAATTTGAATATAGGTACTCATGCTGCGGTCTTGAGGCAGACGCATGGCCGTAAATGCACCGATTAAATAACCCAGCAAATTGGCACTGCCCAAGAGACTGGCAAAATCTGTACTCCAGCCAAAGGCTTCGCGTGTGCCAGGTAACAACGCGGTGTAAGAGAAACGAAGAATGCCAATGCCCAAGCACATACTAAGACAGAGAAACAGGCTGAGCTTCATTGTGTTTGAGGACATCCGTGTACTCATAGAATTTTATATTTGATCAAAAAATAACATGAATCTTCATGATTGAGGGGAAATTGCCTGAGAAGAAACCATTGAGTGCAGAAATTTGCTCAAAGAAACCGGTATGATTTTTAAGATTTCATCAGTCAAAAGCCTGAATTTTTTCAGAGAAATAAAAAACCGCGTATCAACGCGGTTTTTTATATTGTCTATTTCAAGAATTAACGCATCTTGGCCAGGAAACGGCCAACACGGGTAATGGCTTCACGCAGTTCATTTTCAGCCGGCAGGAACACTACACGGAAATGATCCGGTGTTGGCCAGTTAAAGCCTGTTCCTTGAACCAGAAGTACTTTCTCTGCACGTAACAAATCCAGCATCAGTTTTTCATCGTCCTGAATTGGATACACATTCGGATCCAGTTTCGGGAAGCAATACATTGCGCCTTCAGGTTTGACACAAGACACACCTGGAATCTCGTTCAGCATTTCCCAGGCAATATTGCGCTGTTCATATAAACGCCCACCCGAACGAATCAGGTCGTTAATTGACTGATAACCGCCCAGTGCAGTCTGAATTGCATATTGTGCCTGATGGTTGGCACACAGACGCATCGATGCAAGCATATCCAGACCTTCGATATAGTCTGCTGCACGTGCTTTATTGCCGGTAATGGCCATCCAGCCGGAACGGAAACCAGCAATACGATAGGCTTTAGATAAACCGTTAAACGAAACACAGAGCTGATCGCCAGCCAGAGCTGCTACAGCAACATGCTCAATCCCATCGTAAATAATTTTGTCGTAGATTTCGTCAGCAAATAAAATCAGGTCATATTTCTTGGCCAAGTCGACGATTTGTTGCAACACATGACGTGGGTAAACCGAACCGGTCGGGTTATTCGGGTTGATAATCACAATACCACGGGTATTCGGCGTGATTTTGCTTTCCATATCAGCAATATCTGGATACCAGTGATTTTCTTCATCACATTTATAGTGAATCGCTGTACCTCCAGACAGATTCACTGCCGCCGTCCAGAGTGGATAATCTGGCATTGGAATCAGCATTTCATCGCCATCATCCAGCAGACCCTGCATGGCCATCACGATCAGTTCAGACACACCATTACCGATATAGACGTCATTGACGTGCATATCTAGAATGCCTTTTTGCTGATAATACTGACAGATCGCCTTACGCGCCGGGAAAATCCCTTTGGAATCGGTATAGCCAATCGCATTCGGCAGGTTTAAAGCCACATCGTTGATAATTTCCTGCGGCGCTTCAAAACCGAATGGGGCAGGATTGCCAATATTTAATTTGATAATTTTGTGACCGGCTTCTTCCATCTCGATGGCCGCTCGTAACACAGGTCCGCGAATGTCGTAGCATACATGCTCGAGCTTAGATGATTTCTTGATCTCGCGAGGGGTTTGGAAAGTGTTCGGCATTTTGATGTTCTCGGAAGGAGTGGAGGTCACTTTTGCATAACGATATAAATAACTTTTAAATGTCTCAGTTGTGACTAGATCGAGATCATGTTCATCTCGAAGTAGTGCAACAATTTTTTCATGCGTAAATCCAAGCTGCTGATATTGTTTGATCACAGGCAGCAGATTATTAAAAATTACGCTCTTTTTTTGCGACATTTTTTAATCCTGAGCAAATTTAGAGCTAAGAATACCATTAAATTTGCTCACTAAAAAACATTTAATGTAAAAATTGCTTACTTTTATTTTTATATTTGCTTTCTTTTTGCTTTTTTGGGCATTATATGTCTTTTGTAAAATGTTGAATAAAGACTAGAATTTTTAAAATGAATCACGTAAATATAGGATTATCCTATTTTAAATAGCAAGATAAAAAGGTATGTGATCATGGGAAAACTCAATAAATCAGACCGGGAATGGCAAAGAGAGTTATCACCTGAGGAGTTTCGCATTACGCGCGAGAAGGGAACCGAGCCGGCATTTACTGGAAAATACTGGAATACCAAGCAAGATGGCACTTATGTATGTCGTTGCTGCGGCACGCCACTGTTCTCTTCTGAGACCAAGTATGACAGCGGCTGTGGCTGGCCAAGTTTCTACCGTCCTGTCAGCAGTTCGGTGGTAGAAGAATTACCTGATACTTCACACGGAATGGTCAGAACTGAGATTGTTTGTCATCATTGTGACGCACACTTAGGGCATGTTTTCCCGGATGGCCCAGAACCGACCGGTTTGCGTTATTGTGTCAACTCGGCTTCTTTGGACTTAGAAACACAAGAAAAAAATGATGAGGAAACCTATCCATGACTAACATTTATCAGTTTGAAGCTGAATTGTTAGATGGCAAAAGCAAGCCACTTGCAGATTACGAAGGCAAGGTACTTTTGATCGTCAATACAGCGAGTAAGTGTGGTTTTACCCCACAATTTTCAGGATTAGAAAAACTTTACGAAAAATATAAAGATCAAGGTCTGGAAATTTTGGGATTTCCATGCAATCAGTTTGGTGGTCAAGATCCAGGTTCCAATGAACAGATTGGTGAATTTTGCCAGAAGAATTACGGGGTATCTTTCCCGATGTTTTCCAAGGTGGATGTCAAAGGCCCTGAAGCGCACGCCATTTTTCGCTATTTAACTAATAATTCCAAAGGTATTTTAGGCAATGGAATTAAATGGAATTTTACCAAGTTTCTGATTGGTCGTGATGGCAAGGTGTTGAACCGTTTTGCACCAACCACCAAGCCTGAAGATCTTGAAGATGAAATTGCCAAAGTATTGTAATCATTAGTGTCATATTCTCAGTATGAGATAAAAACAGAATTCATCTAGTGTTAATTAAAAAACCCACTTTAATTCAGTGGGTTTTTTAGTCATGATTAAAACTTAGAGAATAGCTTTCAGGCGTTGAATGACTTCTTCACATTGCGCCAGATCGGCTACGAGTGCTAGACGTACATGATTTTCACCCGGATTACCTTGTTCGGTATCGCGGGATAAATAACGACCCGGAAGAACTTTAATATGTGCTTCTTCCATCAAATGTTTGGCAAAGGCTTCATCATTGTCGACTTTTAACCAGTAATAGAAACCTGCATCCGGTTTTTTGAGTGGCAGCAGATGACCGAGTTCTTGCTGGAATAAATCAAACTTGGCACGGTATTGCACCCGGTTTTCTTCCACATGTGCTTCATCATCCCAGGCAGCAATTGAAGCCAGTTGATGTTGTACCGGCATCGCTGCGCCGTGGTAAGTACGGTATTGCAAATAAGGTTTTAACAGGCTGGCATCACCGGCAACAAAACCTGAACGCATGCCCGGAAGGTTAGAACGTTTAGACAGTGAATGGAACACCACACAGTTTTTATAGTCATCCCGGCCGATTTCAGCACAAACTTCCAGTAAACCTACAGGTGCTTGGTCAAACCACAGTTCCGAATAGCATTCATCTGAAGCAATCACAAAATTGTATTGATCCGACAGGGCAATCAGTTTTTTAAACTGTTCTTTTGATAGTACTGCACCGGTTGGATTGCCCGGGGTACAGACAAATAGCAATGCCGTTTTTTCCCAGACTTCCGCCGGAACTGCATCAAAATCACCGAGGTAGTTATTTTCCTCAGTACAGTTGATGAAATAAGGTTTGGCACCTGCGAGCAGCGTTGCACCTTCATAAATCTGATAAAACGGATTCGGCATCACTACATAAGGTGCATCTTCACGATTCACCAAAGCCTGTACAAACGAAAAAATCGCTTCACGCGTACCGGAAACAGGCAGGATATTGCTGTCTGCACTAATGCTATTTAGCTTAAAACGGCGCGTCAGCCATTGGGCAATACTTTCACGTAGCTCAGGCAGGCCTTTACTGTTGGGATACGTCGACAAATGTTTGAAGTTATCGATAATCGCTTGTTTCACAAACTCCGGTGCAGGATGCTTTGGTTCACCAATCGACAGGGGAATTAAGGGCATATTTGCAGGTTGGATATCCGCAAAAAGCTGATTTAACTTTTCAAACGGATAAGGGTGCAGTAAAGACAAGCTAGAGTTCATGAATAAGTAACCGCGTTTTAATGTGAGTGTTGACTACAAACCTGATTAGAGGCTTCATCCAGCGCAGTTTTAAGTGCAACTGCAAATTCGGCAGATTCTTCAGGTGTCATAGGGTTGCCATCTTTTTTGGTGACAAAGAATATATCTTCGGCACGTTCGCCAAGTGTGGCAATTTTGGCAGAGTGGATATCCAAGCCTTGCATCATAAATAAACCGCCAATTTTGGCAAGTAAACCGGGATGATCGAGAGTAGCGATTTCGACCATATTTTGATTCAAGGCAGGATTGATACTGATATCGACTGTATTTTCAATATCAAAATGACGTAATTGACGTGGAATCCGGCGCTGCATCAAGCCAGGATATTCATCTGAATGACTCAAGGCATCTTTCAGCGCTTCAATCACTGTGGCTTCGCGTTCCGGATCGGTCAATAAGGTACCAAAACGGTCCAGTACTACATAGGTGTCCAGACTGAAAGCTTTAGTCGCTGTAATAATCCGTGCATCTTGTACATCCAGATTCATGCGATCCAGAATAGCCACCGTGGTGGCAAACAGGTTAGGTTGATCCTGCGTGTAAATAAAGATCTGTACCGCATCCTGGGCATATTTACGGTGCGCCCGCATCAACACCAGTGGGGCAGGATTGTCGCCGTGTTGTAAAATGGCACGGGTATGCCATGCAATTTCATCTGCTGTTTCTTTGAGGAAATAGTCATCACCAAGTTCCTGCCAGACTTTTTCTACCTCATCCAGTGAGAAGTCCTGAACCAGAAGTTCACTGGCTGCAAATTTAGTATCTTCAATCAGCATTTGATAATCAACCGGACGGCCCAGACCAGAACGGATTACGTCACGTGCCTGAGTATATAGTTGACGCATCAGCGAAGCGCGCCAGGTATTCCACAGCTTCGGATTGGTGGCGTTAATATCGGCGACTGTCAGGGTGTACAGATAGTCCAGATGTTCCATGTCACCCATTTTTTCGGCGAATTCTTTGACCACATCCGGATCGGAGATATCTTTTTTCTGGGCGGTGACAGACATCACCAGATGATTCTGGATCAGCCAGGCCACCAGATTGCTTTCGCGTTCGGTAAAACCGTGACTACGGCAGAATTTAATCGCATCGCTGGCACCAAGTTCACTGTGATCACCGCCACGGCCTTTGGCAATATCATGGAAAATTGCCGCCAGATAAACGATGTCACGACGGGTCAAACGCTGGAATACTGAACTGACCACCGGAAATTCCTTGGCAAATTCAGGTTCTTTAAAGCGGTTTAAATTACGCAGCAGCAATAAGGTATGTGCATCGACCGTATAGATATGGAACAGGTCATATTGCATCAGTCCCAGAATCTGTCCAAAGGCCGGGATGTAATTTCCAAGCACACCATAACGCTTCATCGCGACCATAGTATCGTAGAGTCGATGCGGTGAACGGATAATCGCCATAAATAGCGCCTGATGCACCGGATTATCACGAAAATCCTGATCAATGCGTTTTCCAGCCAAGGTCAGCAGGCGTAAAGTACGCGCACGAATACCTTCGATCTCAGGACGATTGGCTAGTAAATAGAAAATTTCCAGAATTGCGTTTGGATTTTCCGAGAAAATCTTGTGATGCTGCACAGCCAGTTTGCCATCGACCAGTTTAAAGTTCTGGTTGATTTCTTCGATCTGGCGTTCATATTGCGGTAAACGTGGCGTAATGACCGATTCATTAAAATAGGCCAGCAGCATTTCGTTCAGCGTAGACACTTGCTGTGCACTGCGATAATAGCGCTTCATGAACTGTTCAATTGGGTAGTTCGGATGATGCGCCTCTTCACGTACATAGCCAAATTTGGCAGCAATATCACGCTGATAATCGAACAATAAGCGGTTTTCATCGCGCTTGGTCAGGCGGTGCAGGTGATGACGGATTTCCCAGAGGAAACTTTCGGCTTCCTCAAGCACACCGAGTTCAAATTCTGAAATAAAACCGAGATGTACCAGATCATAAATGCGATTGACGCGGAAATGCCGTTTGGCAATCCAGCCAATCTGGTTGATATCACGGATGCCACCCGGCGCATTTTTAATATCCGGTTCCAGATTGCTTTCGGTATTGTTGTGCTGAGCATAGCGTTTATGCTGCTCATCCATCTTGGCATCAAAAAAAGTTTTGTCAGTCCAGGTACGTGACACGATACGACGTGGCCATCTACACAGGTTTTCATTGCCAATAATCAGGCGGGCTTCGATCAGGGTGGTGGCGACGGTCAGATCACTGCTGGCCTGATTGACACATTCATTGATGGTGCGGACACTGATACCGGGTTTGAAATTCCCCACGTCCCAAAGCGATGAAATGAATGTAGAAATCAGTTGTTCCTGTTCCGGGTTAATCTCGTCTTCTGACAAGATCATGATGTCGACATCAGAATAAGGCAGCATTTCACGACGGCCATAGCCTCCGACTGCAAACAGGGCCAAATCAGTTTGATCCAGTTCGGCATGCTGCCAGAGAAACTGCAATGCTTCATCAATCAGGTTGGAACGCGCCAGAATAATATCCCGAATCGACTGGCCATTTTCAAAACTTTCCTGAAGCTGATTTTCGACATCACTGCGCCATTGATTGATGGCTTTAATGTCATGGTTGCTTTTAGCGTAATTCAGCAGTGGATGGGTGTTGATCATGTACAGTCGTCCGTTGGTATTTCAGCTTAGTTTTGGTTGACGCTAACTTGGTTGGCGACCTGGAGGGCCAGTTCACGTGCCTGTTCAATAGTTTCTGCACGTGCCGTGGCAACGCCCATACGACGACGTTTAAAACCTTCTGGTTTGCCAAACAGGCGCAAATCGGTATTGCCGTCTGCTAAAGCAAGATTCAGGCCAGAAAATGAAAGATTACGGCCATCTACTCCAGCATAAATTACCGCACTGGCAGCCACACTATGTCGTGCAGTATTCACCGGCAAGCCTAAAATAGCACGTGCATGCAGCTCAAATTCACTTTGAAATTGGGAGGCTAAAGTCACCAGTCCAGTATCGTGTGGACGTGGGGAAACCTCACTAAACCATACTTTGTCGCCTTTTACAAAGAGTTCCACTCCAAAGATTCCGCAGCCACCAAGTGCTGTAGTGACCTTGTTGGCAATGCGCTTGGATTCTTCCAGCGCGGCTGGAGTCATCGGTTGAGGCTGCCAGCTTTCCACATAATCACCTGAGTCCTGACGATGTCCGATCGGGTCGCAATAAGACGTTTCGATTTCGCCGGTTTCTGGATTTTTTGCACGAACAGTCAATAAGGTAATTTCAAAATCAAAGTCAATTTGTGATTCTACAATCACAGTACCCTGATTGACCCGGCCACCGGTTTGCGCATATTCCCAGGCAGCATCGACTTCATCAAAACGGGTAACACGAGACTGACCTTTGCCTGAAGATGACATCACCGGTTTCACAAAGTTTGGATAGCCGACATCGTCACAGGCCGCGCGGAAGGATTCTAAACTGTCGGCAAAACGGTAAGCTGAAGTTGGCAGACCGAGTTCTTCCGCAGCCAGACGACGAATACCTTCACGGTTCATGGTCAGATTGACGGCTTTAGCAGAAGGAATGACTGTAGCAATGTTCTGGGCTTCTATTTCAAGCAGAACTTCGGTCGCAATCGCTTCAATTTCAGGAACAATTAAATGTGGCTGGATTTGATTGATGAGTTGTTTGAGTTCTACAGCATCTGCCATATTCAAGGTATAGGAATAATGCGCAACCTGCATGGCAGGGGCATGATCATAACGGTCAGCAGCATGAACTTCGACTCCAAGGCGTTGTAGTGAAATCACCACTTCCTTGCCCAGTTCACCAGAACCCAATAATAGAACTTTATAGGCAGAAGATTGAAGGGGAGTACCAATAGTCACGCTCATGTGGATCATCCATGCTTGATTTTATGGACTTTTAGCATAGCAGAACTGAGCCGACAGTTAAGCCAAGATTCATACAAAATTGTGATATTGACCAACAGTTTTATTTATAAAGTTTTTCTGGATTTTAATAAGGAGGCGCTGTCATTTTCACATCGCTGTCAGACTGCGTTTGCAGAAGATAAATCTCGCTTTGAGACTTGAGCTTTTCTATTTGTGCAACTTGTTCAGTATTGATATTTAGCATTTTTAACAGACGTAATGTACGAACATGCAGGAAATACGCATAGGGCAATACAAAAGGCAGTACCAAGCACAGCAAAAATAACAGTAGCCCAAAAACTGTGAATTGAATGCAGTCTCGCAAGATGGCGGTGAGCTGGAACTGATCTGCTGAAAAGGCGGTAGCTGAAAAAAGAATAAAAAGGAGCGCAAATAAACCAGCAAAAATTTTTAGAGTATTCGGCAGGACACGATGTCTGAAGCTCCATTTACCCAAAATCAATGTCAAAGGATGAAGATGCAGCACGTATTGGCTCTGATTAAGCATAGCAATAATTTGATGGGTGCTATTCTTTTTAATATAAACCACCCGAACTTGATCTGCTGGTTGAGCATGTATTTCGACAAAATGTCCGGTAAAATTTTGAGCATTGATAAAACATTCAAAATATTGTGCCGGCACTTCATGTCGATGGAATACGGTTAACATTTCATCGCGCCGATGATGAATAAAGATTTTGCCTTCAATCACCTGTTTGACCTCAAACATGCGCATCCTTCCTTGTTTTTATCGTTATATAAAAAAGACCTATACTATGAGTTTAGCATAAGTCTTTGTTTCGATTGATCAACGAGTTAAAGCTTAAAAGGGTACTGGAACATAGGTGTAAACCAGGCCATAGGTGAGCGCTGCGGTCAGTGTCGCCATCACAATACGTTTAAACTTAAAGTACAAAACCGTGAGCACAATAAAGCCAACCAGCATCGCAAAACTTTTATTCGGCGTTTCTAATAAAGGTGGCAGGGTAGCAACTACCAACATGGAGCTGATCGCAGCAATGCCAATTGAACCCAAGGCAATTTTTAGCCACAATGCTCCGCGTTTTTGCGAACCTTGCTGAAATTTTTGAATGACAAAAAAAGGACCAAAGCGCGAGGCGAAATTGGCAATTCCGACTAAAATCCCGACCAGAATAATCTCTAGATTCATGTTTGATCTCCTGCGTGCTCAGGATCTGGCTGCTTCAAAATATAGTGTTTGAACAGGCCGGCAAAAATACCGGAACTGATACCGATAAAGATCGCGGCAGACAAGTCGATAAAATAACAGGCAATCGCAGAAACCAGAATCGTGACAGCTACAACAAAAGTGTGTTTTTTCTCAAAGGCTGCCAACAAGAAACTCAGGAACAGCGCAGGTAACAGGAAGTCTAGTGCAGCCTGCAAGAATTGCGGCAGGTTGCTGACCTGATCGGCAAATAAGCCACCGAGGAAAGATCCGAGTGCCCAGGACATCCAGCTAAACAGGCTTAAACCGAGCATCCAGGATTCTGACCATTCCTGTCGCCGTTGCGAGAGCTTGATCATGCCGGAGGCAAAGACTTCATCGGTCAGACCCCAAGACCAGATTGCCGTTTTCTTTAAATTCAGCCGGTCTTGAATCAGATTTTGTAACGCAGGGCCATAGAGCAGATGACGAATGTCCAAGGCAATCACGGTCAATGCTGTCATCCAGATAGATGTACCACTGCCTAAGAGCGCAACTACCAGGAACTGGCTGGCACCTGCATACATCGAACAGGACAGGAACAGTGCTTCCCAAGCGGTAAAGCCAAACTGAGTAGCTGACACACCAAAAGCAAACGACACTGGTAAATAAGTGAAGATAATCGCTTGGCTATCTTTTGCACCTTGCCAGAAGCCAGCAGGTTGCGTAGCGAGTTGATTCGGTTCAGACACGACACACCTTGAAGGAGAGTTGAACGATGGGTCAAATGAAGATTGTGTATTCTACGTGAATTTAATAGCATAGTGCCGAAATGTTTAAATTGGCGAGCCTGATATGTGGATGTTCAAGACACGTGCGATGCTGATTGCTGCTTTAATAAGCACGGCAATATTGTTACAAGCGTGTGGGAATGACAGTCAATCGACTGATAAGCCAGAAATTAAACCGGCACCTAAACTGACTAATGATGCGACGACTTATGCCAATGCCGCATGGCAACTGATCAATGAAGTGGATCCTCTGGTCTATAATAAAGAAGTGGATCAGCTGGAAACACAGGTACGTCAACCAGCACGTAAATTGAGTACAGACTGGCGTATTAATGTCAAAATGACTGATTCGGTAACCGAAGGCAAATATGCCCTGTGTCGTAAAGCCTTGACCAGTCTGGAAATCTGGGCGCGGACGACCATGGGAAATGGCAACAGCCTGCAACAAAAACAGGCGGATTATGAGCGGGATAAACTGCAATGTCAGAATGCCATTGCCCATCCTGCACTCGGAAATACCGATCCTAAGCAAAAAGGTACTGCAATTGCCAATATGCAATAAACCTTTGCCCATTTAAATGTACTTATAAAAAGCCAGTCTGAATGACTGGCTTTTTTAGCAAAATAAGCTTTAAAAATAGGGCATCCACATATGTTCTAATAAAAGTACCATTACACCGCAGATCAGGAGTGTGCTGCCAATCATGCGTTGAATCATTGTACGTGTAGACATGGTCGATCTCCTCAAAGATTTAAAGCGTGTTTAATGCTTCCAAATAACGACGATTTACTTCTTTCCAGTTCACAACATTGAAAAAAGCCGAGATGTATTCCGGACGACGGTTTTGATATTGTAAATAATAAGCATGTTCCCAGACATCCAGACCTAAAAGGGGAATATTGCCATGCATCAGCGGAGAATCCTGATTGGCACTGCTTTCCACAATAAGCGTTTGATCTGGCGCCATACTTAACCAGGCCCACCCACTACCAAAACGGCTAAGCGCTGCTTGGGTAAACGCTTCTTTAAATGCCTCGAATCCTCCTAATTCATGTTCGATTGCCTTGGCAATTTCAGCTTCGGGATGACCACCGCAGTCTGGACTCATCACTGTCCAGAACAGGGAATGATTGGCATGTGCACCAGCATTGTTGATCACGTTCTGTCTGAGTTGCTCGGGCACTTCATTGAATTTGCTAATTAAGGCTTCGACCGATAAATCTTCCCATTCTGTGCCCGCTATTCCTGCATTGATATTATTGATATAGGTTTGATGATGCTTGCTATGATGAATTTCCATAGTCTTGCTATCGATATGAGGCTCTAGCGCATCATAAGCATAAGGTAGTGCAGGCAAGGTGTAGCTCATTGGCAGGATTCCTTGAGAGAATGAAGTTAGGTTATTTTTCATTAGATTTAAGATACGCCCTAATTTAATATTTATATATGAGAATAGTTATCATTATTTTTAATATGTGTTGATCTTATGCGCTTTCAGAAAGGTTGTTATACGTATGAATCCTCTTTTTAAAAGTAATAAAAAAAGCCCCCAAGAAGGGGGCTTTTTCAAACAGCAACGACTTAAACGTTAAAACGGAAGTGTAAAACATCGCCATCCTGAACGATGTAAGTTTTACCTTCTAGACGCCATTTACCTGCTTCTTTCGCACCGGCTTCGCCGTTGTACTGCACGAAATCATCATAAGCGATACATTCTGCACGGATAAAGCCTTTTTCAAAGTCGGTATGAATCACGCCTGCTGCCTGTGGTGCAGTTGCGCCAACTTTTACGGTCCAGGCACGAACTTCTTGCACGCCCGCGGTGAAGTAAGTTTGTAGGCCCAGTAATGAATAACCTGCACGAATGACCACATTTAAACCCGGTTCTTCCATGCCCATTGCTTCAAGGAATTCAGCACGGTCTTCATCTTCAAGCAATGAAATTTCAGCTTCAATCTGGTTGCAAAGTGGAACCACAATCGCATTTTCTTCAGCGGCTAATTTTCTGACTGCATCTAAATGCGGGTTGTTTTCAAAACCGTCTTCAGCAACGTTGGCAATATACATCGTTGGTTTAAGCGTCATTAAACCAAAGCCACGTACCAGCTTGCGTTCGTCATCATCTAGGTCCGCTGCGCGAGCCGGTTTACCTTCATCCAGTAAAGGCTGGATTTTTTCCAGAACAGCTTTAGTGGCAAGCGCTTCTTTGTCGCCACCCTTGGCAGATTTTGTCAAACGCGTAATCGCTTTGGCTACAGCATCCAAGTCTGCAAGTGCAAGTTCGGTATTAATCGTAGCGATGTCATCTAGTGGATCAATACGACCATTCACATGAATGACGTTTTCATCTTCAAAACAACGCACAACGTGAGCAATTGCATCAGTTTCACGAATGTTGGCCAGGAACTGGTTACCCAAGCCTTCACCCTTAGAAGCACCCGCTACCAGGCCTGCGATGTCTACAAATTCCATAGAAGTCGGAATAACACGTTGCGGTTTAACAATTGCAGTCAATTTGTCTAAACGTGGATCAGGAACAGGTACAATCCCGGTGTTTGGTTCGATCGTACAGAAAGGGAAGTTTTCTGCAGCAATAGCAGCTTTGGTTAAGGCATTGAAAAGTGTAGATTTACCAACGTTCGGCAAGCCGACAATACCGCAATTAAAACCCATGAAATAACTCACAAAAGCGTTATATAAAAATTGCCCCCGATTTTACATGAAAGCATGACTAAAGTCAGGTCATGTGCTTGTGGTTTATTGCAATCAAATGCTTCTGGCGACTTAAAATGACTCGCTGAGCTTTCCGGGATGTATCGTGAGTCCACCAACCATAGAGGAATAATCAGCCAGTATTTTACTTTTGAATAAAAATCACATTGTTTTTCTAAAAGTGAGTGACTAAAGTATCTGAATAAAACGGCGGCCTACACGCCCTGATCCAATAACGATAAACATGGAGCATACATGCGAACTTTATACCAGTTTCCTTTATCTCACTTTTGCGAAAAAGCACGTTGGATGCTGGACCATAAAGAGCTGTACTATGTTGCTCACAATCTGATACCCGGGGTACACCGCGCTTTTGCCCGCCTGAAAACAGGTCAGAATCGTCTGCCTATTTTGCGTGATCAGGATGGATGGATCGCAGATTCCACCCAGATTGCTCTGTATCTGGATGATACTTATCCAGAACATCGTTTACTGCACGCAGAAGGATATTTTCGAAATAAAGCTTTAGCGATTAATGAAATTACCCTGGAATTGGGTCGTCATGTCCGTCGCTGGATGCTGTCTCAAGCACTGACTTCTGATCATGAATCTCTGGATATTTTAATTGGTGAGCAGGGCTATCTGCGCCAGTTTGAAAAATTTTCTAAACCTTTATTGAAAGCGATGGTGGCCAAGGGTTATGCATTGAATGAAGAAACTGTGGCGGAATCCAAACAGCATATTGATGTTGCGGTACAGCAGCTCAATCAGATGCTGGTCAGCCAAGGTGGGCATTATTTTGTCGGAAATCGTTTAAGTCTGGCGGATATTGCAGTCTGTTCCATGTTGGCACCGCTTTTGGCGATTCCAGGTACGCCGTGGGAAAAAGAAAATTTTGAAACCTTGTCCGAAGAATATCGTGACTATCAGCAGTATTTGAATGAGCTACCACTGGGTGAATATATTTGTCGTATTTACCGAACCGAACGCAATGCACGGGTAGACTGGCGTGGTATATAAGTTTAAATGCTACTTTCAAAATTAAAAAACGCGCATGAAGCGCGTTTTTTTGATGAGATTATGATTAACCCCAAGGATTAGTCTGGTCGATATCAATATTTTTAGTAAAATTATTGAGGAGTGAACCAAAATCAAATCCGGATGAAGAACCGCCACTGCCAATATTCTGAATCGTATCTTTGATGCCAGGCAGGAGAGCAGACAGATCAATATTGGAATCAGTCGCGCCCACCCCTTGGATAAGATCACCGAGGTCAGGTAGTTCAATCGAAGAGCCACTACCAACCAACTGACCAACACCTTCGACAATACTGCCTAAGTCAAAGCCGTTTGAAGCAGAGGAAATACCTTCGATCATATCACCCAGATCCAGATCGCTACCGAGATTCAGATTACCCAATAACCCACCCAAGTCTATGCCATTTGAACCATTCGCAATCAGACCGCTCAGTAAGTCAGTGAAGTCACCGACATCAAAACCACCCGTTGCATTTCCGCCTACAAAGCCGCTAATTAAATCGGTAATAGCACCAAGATCAAACTCATTGCCTGCATTACCACCAATCAGATTGCCGACCAAACCAGCGATCGCACCAATGTCTACACCGCCCAATCCGCCAGAACCACCAATCAGGCCACCGACCAATTCAGCAATTTGTGCGATATCAATCTCGCCATTCCCGCCAATCAGATTGCCGACCAGACCCGCAATCGCACCAATATCTATGCCGCCCAATCCGCCAGAACTGCCGATCAGACCACCGACCAATTCAGCAAGTTGTGCGATATCAATCTCACCATTACTGCCAATCAGGTTGCTGACCAGACCCGCGATGGCACCGATATCTACGCCGCCTAAACCGCCAGAACCGCCGATCAGGCCACCCACCAGTTGAGCGATTTGTGCGATATCAATCTCGCCATTGCCGCCAATCAAGTTGTCGACCAGACCCGCAATGGCACCAATATCAATATTACTTGACCCACTGATCAGGCCACCAACAAGCTGAGCGATTTGTGCGATATCAATCTCACCATTGCCGCCAATCAGGTTACCGACCAGCCCTGCAATCGCACCGATATCTACGCCATCTAATCCACTAGACCCACCAATCAGGCCACCAACCAGCTGAGTGATTTGTGCGATATCGATATCGCCATTGCCGCCAATCAGGTTGCCGACTAGACCCGCGATTGCACCGATATCAATATTGCTTGAACCGCCGATCAGGCCACTAACCAGTTGAGCGATTTGCGCAATATCAATTTCACCATTGCCACCAATCAGGTTGCTGACCAGCCCTGCAATCGCACCAATATCAATATTACTTGAACCGCCGATCAGACCACCGACCAGTTGAGAAATTTTACCAATATCAATATTGCCAGTGCTGCTGCCCAATAAGCCGCCCACCAATTTAGAAATAGTCTCAAGATCCAGGCTGCTGCTATTGCTCCCCATTAAGCTCTTTAATAAGTTGGTGACCTGGGTAATATTAAAGCTACCGCCATTGGATTGGGTTAAGCTACTGATCAGGCTTTGAATATTTAGACTTGAGACATTCGAACCAGACAACTGAGTTAATAAATTGCTGAGATTTGTCGTACTCAGGCTGCTTCCAGAAAGGAGATTATTTAATAATGAGCTGACCGAAGGTTGAGTATTGGATCCGGTGAGATTGCCAATAAGATTGGTGAGGGTACCTGATGTCGTTCCACCGAATAAGCCGCCCAGTAAGCTCTTCGTTTGGGTTTCGACGGTTAAAACAGGACTCACTTTTGTTTTTATCAAGCTTAAAAGTTTAGAAGCCATAACCGTTCCTTGTGTAATATTTTTGAAATGCGCTATTTTTGTTTTTAAAGCGCCTTTGTTTTAATCTATTTCTATACACTTGTAAAAGATGGACGGTTAAGTCGTGTGGGGACTGAGAGGAATAGCCTATCTGTTGCCATGTTTACCAAATTTAAATAATTTAAAAATAAAGATTTAATTAAAAATACCATTGGTCATATTTTGAATTAATGCGATTAACGGTCATTGAAACCATCCTGAAAACCGTATTTATAAAATGAGATTGAATTTGGAAAAAAATTTCAGAATATGAAAATTTTGTGAAAAATAAATAAATATTGTATAACAGAGATGGCGCAAAATTTTCTGCATCTATTGATTATTGATATAAGAGTATAAAAATGGAACTGGATCGTTTCGATAAACATATTCTAGAAATATTGACCCATGAAGATGTCAATCTGAATGAACTGTCCGAGCGGGTGAATTTATCTGTGAGTTCGGTGCATCGCAGGATCAAACACTTAATCGATCATAATATTATCAGTGGCTTAAAACGTGAAATCAATTACCAAAAATTAGGTTTCAGTCTGCATGTGCTGTTGCAGGTATCCTTAAGCAAACATGATAGTGATACTTTTGCTAAATTTCTGGAAGAACTGGAAAGTATTCCCGAAGTGATTAATGCCTTTTTGGTCACCGGTCAGTCTGCGGACTTTATTGTCGAAGTCGTGGCGCGGGATATGGAAAATTATAGTGAAATCCTGCTCAAGCGGATTGGAAAAATTGAGCATGTGGTTGCACTGCATTCCAGCTTTGTCATTAAAGAATATAATGTCTTTAACTGTAGCGGATTACTCAATAAAGTTTAATCAAAGGCGAGGGTGAGAGACAGCCATAAAAAACGCACCCTAAGGTGCGTTTTTTGAATCAAAAATATTTAAGCATCGAGTTCTGCTAAAACGGCATCTGAGAATTCAACGTTGGTATACACGTTTTGTACATCATCCAGATCTTCAAGCATATCAATCATTCTCATGATTTTTTTTGCTTGATCGATGTCGGTGATTTCTGCTTTGGTTGAAGCACTCATCACCACTTCAGCATTGTCAGATTTTAAACCTGCAGCAGTTAAAGCATCTTGAACATCACCGAAAGCTTCAGGTGTAGTAATCACCAGGATTTCATCTTCAGTGACTTCGATGTCTTCCGCACCTGCTTCTAATGCCACTTCCATGATTTGATCTTCCAAAGAAACATCTTCAAAAGTAATCTCGCCACGTTTCGTGAACAGGAATGCCACCGAACCGTTAGTGCCTAGGTTACCATCAGTTTTAGAGAAGCAATGACGTACGTCAGGCACAGTACGGTTCAAGTTGTCAGTCATGGTTTCAACAATAACCGCAACACCACCTACACCATAACCTTCGTAGGTCACTTCTTTCAGGTCGTCGTTATCTTCGCCACCAGCACCACGTTGAATGGCACGGTTGATCACGTCACGTGTCATATTCACTGATAATGCTTTTTCAACCACAGCACGTAGACGAGGGTTGCTTGCAGTATCTGGACCACCAAGCTTTGCAGCAGTGGTTAATTCACGAATGTATTTGGTAAAAACTTTACCACGACTCGCATCTTGTTTTGCTTTGCGATGCTTAATATTGGCCCACTTGGAATGACCCGCCATGCGAACTATGCTCCTTGTAGATTGGCTGTATGCCTATCAGAATGCCGAAATTCTACCATAAGCGTTTTTTTAAAAAAAAGTGCCTGGATTTGAGATTTCAGGATAAAAACAAAAAAAGTGCAATATCGAGGAAAAATAGAAAGAGGATACAGGGATTTATAATTCTATTGATACATTGATATGGACAAATGACTTGGACATAAACAGCCGAATCGCTGATTATGTCCGTGCTTTTCTTTTTTAAAAGCTTATTCAGGAATAACGATATCCAGACCAACCTTATCTTTATACAGTTGTTTGATCAAAGCCAGGTCATGCGCAAGGTCTGTCGGATAGATCTTGCCAAGAATGCCACCTTGCTTGGTTCTGGAATTGGCGTATAACAACACGATCGGTACATTGGCAGCCTTGGCAATATGCCAGAAACCGGTACGGATCGGTTTGCGTGCCTCACCCTGTTTGGCTCGTGTCGCTTCGGGAGCAATGACCAGATTGAACTTTTCATTGTTCTGAAAATGTTCCACCATCTGGGTCACGATATCTTTACTGGCCTTGCGGTCAACCGGAATACCACCAACAGCGTTTAATAGCGGTTTGAAAGGTCCTTTAAATAATTCTTTTTTGATTAAGGTATGAACCTTGAGGTCGTAAATCTGGAACAGAGCAATTGACAGTACCGCATCCATCATTGAGGTATGTTCAAATCCAATAATAACCTGTTTATCTTCAAGCACATCTGGTTCGACATGATATTGCCAACCTGCAAGTTTAAATGCAGATTCGCCAAGGAATTTATTTAGCATAAGTACGGAGAAGTAAAAGCTGTATGTAGAGAACTGCATAATTTCATCTTGTTCGCCCATACAGTCAATAGGCTTTCCAATAAAATCAGCGAATAATGTAAAAATCTATGATTTATTCATCTTTTTAAGCTGCAAGATTAAGAGTTAATATATATAAATAAAACAATATTAAGATCTTAAAAATATCATTAGATACAAAAAAAGTCTTAAAATGATGAAAAAATGACTATCCAGAGCACATTTTAGTTATTAGACTTTTGTCGAAGAAGAAGACTGATACAGGTCTTTTCTATTTTCTTATTCTTTCTACTCTGAGATTGAAAAGTATGACGTACATGACAGCCTTCGTAGTCTCCCTATTGATTTTTGCGCTTATAATTGTATGGTCTTTGATCGAAATTAAGCAAGATTTACATAAAGACGAAGAAATGAAGTCTGAATTCTAGTCATTCTATCTTCTTTAGCTCACGGCTATTCATTTAACATTCGTGTCTGAGCAATAAAGAATTTTGATACCTTATAGATATACTAAGACCTTAAATCTATCAGTTTTACGCTTAGTAAACCGGATTAAATTCAAGATACAGGCTCATTTATCTTAAATGATGCAGCATGTATCTCATTTTTCTATATGCCTCCTATACTGAAGTCTTAAGTAACTGAATTTTGACTAAGACAAGTCGCCCATGATTGCTGCCTAAATGTTCAAGCAGTTATAAAAGCACTTGTCTTTCCAAAAAATCTTAGCTAGTATTCATGACGCCTGAACTTATTGATAAATAAAGTTTTCAGCATATAGGGCCTATAGCTCAGTTGGTTAGAGCAGCGGACTCATAATCCGTTGGTCGACAGTTCAAGTCTGTCTGGGCCCACCATATAAAACAACCCCTTACGTGCATTAATCGTAAGGGGTTTTTTGTTTTTGGATATTATGAAATCTGAAGTAAGCAATTCACTTAATTGATCGTCGTTCTTATCTCGAAGGACTTAAAATGGGTTGCCTCCACTGATAATGAACTTTTCTAGTTTGCCTTTCAATAAAGATTCTTCGTTACCAGCTTAATAAAAAAGCATCTCCCTCAGATATTACTTTTGTTATCTAAATTCCATAAACATCTTCTTTAATCAAAAAAAAAGTTCATATTTATGAAATAATTGTGATGTAGTTCAAAGAATATCTGCAAAAAAAGTGAAAAGTAGATGAAATGCATTTTACAACTGAAAAAATTATGCTAATTAATATGAGATGATTTTTTAGTCAAAAATCATGATGTTTCAGGACGGAATATCTTAAGAAGCGTATTAAAAAAATGATTAAACAGGAGTTTCAATGATGCTTCAGCTTTTAAGAAAATTGTTTTGTTTGCATATTTATGAGTATGAGCAAATGCAAGAGATCGGGGAACACAGGGAGTGTCGTAAGTGCGGTACGAATAAGGATTAAAGTTTTTGCAAGAAAAGTGAGCAATGGCTCACTTTTTTTATGCTTGTTATGGGCTAATTTCCGTTAAAATTAAAGGGAAATTTCATCACGATGAACAGGCATATGAGTAAAGATTTTCATGCAGATACCTATATCGTAGACAGCAAGCTGGCAGATACGCTGCACTGGCTCAGCCTGCATCAAGATAGTTATGACTCCTTTAGTTATGATGCAGTCACGCAAGCGCTGATGGTGCATCATGCTAATGGAGTAGATCAAATCCGAGTCGGAGATTATCTGAATACCCGTTATGGTATTTTAATTACTGCACATAACTTTTCTGCAAGTTCATCAAGTTAAACAGTTGTTAGCTTGCCATGGCATCTGTAGCCAGACTGCGAACACTCGGTTTTGGCTGTTCTGCAACTAAACCTAATTTTGCAAAAAGTTGCTGATCTCGACCTTGGGATGTATTAGGGGTCGTCAGCAGTTTTTCACCAGAGAAAATAGAATTGGCACCAGCCATAAATGCCAAAGCCTGATCCGAATCGCTTAAGGATTCACGCCCTGCAGAAAGGCGAATATAGCTTTTAGGCATCAACAACCGTGCTACTGCAATGGTACGAATCCACTCAATCACATCCAGTTTTTCTACATCTGCCATCGGTGTACCTTCAATCGGCACTAACATATTAATCGGCACAGATTCAGGATGAATTACCAGAGTTGCAAGCTCATATAACAAACCAATCCGGTCATCACGACTTTCGCCCAGACCCACAATACCGCCACTACAGACTTTCATACCAGCTTGACGCACATGATCCAGAGTATCCAGACGATCATCAAAGCTACGCGTGCTGATGATATGTGAATAGTATTCACGAGAAGTGTCCAGATTATGGTTGTAATAATCCAGTCCTGCATCTTTCAAGCGTTCAGCCTGTGATCCATTTAGCATCCCCAGTGTCATGCAGGTTTCCAGACCGAGTGCTTTAACTTCACGTACCATTTCCAGCACATAAGGCATATCGCGTTCATGCGGGTTGCGCCATGCAGCCCCCATACAAAAGCGTGAACTGCCTGATGCCAGCGCCTGTTTGGCTTCCTGAATCACTTTATCGACTGCAATGCGTTTTTCAGCTTCCAGTTTGGAATCATAATGCGCTGATTGTGAACAGTATTTACAGTCTTCAGGACATTTACCGGTTTTAATCGAAAGCAGGGTGCTCACCTGAACGGTATTCGCAGTGAAATGTTCACGATGAACCTGTTGCGCCTGGAACACTAAATCCATTAAAGGCTGTTGATATAGAGCTTGTATTTCTTCACGTGACCAATCATTACGTACCGCATCACTACTGTTCATCTCTTTCCCTATCTGTGCTTATTTATCATTCGGTTCATCTTAATAAAAATAAGCTTTTGCTTCACTAGCAAAATATGACCTTATATAAATGGCAAAGCCCACACGAGGTGAGCTTATTTTTTCAGTTGCCAGATTATTTATTACTGTGATTTCCATGAATATCCTGGCCATGCAGATCACTACGGTGCTGCTTGTTAAACACGCGCTGATCCTGTTCATGCTGATTGTTTTTTGGGGAATTAATCGGGCCATGTTGCGGCTGCTGTTGTTGTTGCTTCTGCTGGTCATGCTGAAGCTGCTCAAGCAGTTCTTGATTTGGATTTTTTGATGACATCATCTTTCCTCCACTTCATTTCTGACTATTTTTATTTATGCCATAGTCTGAAACACGGGTGTGTAAGGCTTTTAAGTGAAACTGTGAATCTAGGTAAAGTTGAAATATATTTCAATAGTGAGAGAAAATTAGCTGGATTTTGCCAGTTGTTCTTGAACGGCCCAATCGATATGTACCTGCACAATTTCATCATGCTGATTACGCTGTTGCTGAAGAGCCTGAATAATCTGCCCATCAAAGGGCGCATTGCCCAAACCAATGGCGACATTGCGCATAAAGCTTTGATAACCTGTACGACGCATCGGGCTGCCTTCAGTCGCACTTAAAAAGGTGGCTTCATCCCATTGCCATAAATCCAGTAAACTCATCTGATCCAGACCATGACGCGGATGAAAATCCTCTATCGAGGTGACTTGGGCAAAACTGTTCCAGGGACAAATCAGTTGGCAGTCATCACAACCAAAAACACGGTTGCCAATTCCGCGTCGTAAATCTTCTGGAATAATGCCTTTATATTCGATCGTCAGATAGGCGATACAGCGTCGTGCATCCAGCATGTACGGTTCGACAATCGCTTGAGTCGGACAGATGTCGATACAGGCGGTACAGGAGCCACAATGTTTAGTCGCGGGTTCATCAAAGGGCAGTTCGAGTGAAGTAAACAGTTCACCCAAAACAAAGAATGAGCCTGATGTTTTATGAATCAGCAAGGTATGTTTCCCTGTCCAGCCCATACCGGCAGTTTCAGCCAGCGATTTTTCAAAAATGGGCGCAGAATCGGCAAATGGGCGTGATTCAAAATCTCCGACTTTTTCCCGGATTTTTGTCGCCAGAGTTTTCAGGCGACCCCGCATGGTTTTGTGATAATCTCGGCCACGGGCATAACGCGCGATAATGGCAGAGTTGGGTGCATAAGAGATATAACGTGGTTCTGGTACCTCGACCAGATAATCCATACGCACACAGATAATGCTGCGTGTGCCGGGAACTAGCAAAGTGGGATTGGCACGTTTTTCCAAATTCTCTTCCAGAAACTTCATGTCACCATGATAACCACGATCCAGATATTCCTGTAAGCGTGCTAATTCTGCTTGAGCATCCGGTTTGGCAATGACACAATCAGAAAAACCCAATTCTAAAGCCTGCGCTTTAATCCATGCTTTTAGCTCAGCTGGATCTTGTTGATAAACTTTAATTTGCGCTTGAGAATCGGGAGTTGCCATAAACCAAAGACAGGGAATAAGAAATGCAGCAACAAGTTTACCATAGCCGTGATCTACAAGCATGGGAGCAGCGCTGGTTTCAACAGCAAAATAGTTCCTACGGTTTAATGCAACAAGTCGCCTGGGGGATTAGTCAGCGGCTGATCACTTTATTTTCCCAGCAAAAAATAAAAAAAATCGCTGTCTGCTGTGGTCAGGGTAATAATGCCGGCGATGGCTATCTTGTGGCCAAATATCTCAAACAGGCGGGCTTCAGTGTTGATATTTATGCAGTTGAGTTGGGTAATTCCAAAGATTTAGCATCGGCTGTGCAGGAAGCTCAGCAAGCTGGCTTGCAGCCTTATTCGCATTTTGATTTTCAATCTGAATGTGAGGTCTATATCGATGCATTATTCGGAATTGGTCTGAACCGTCAGCTGGACTTTGACTGGCAAAATGTTATTCAAACGATCAATCAGCAAACTGGATTAAAAATCTCAATTGATATTCCGAGTGGATTGGATGCCAATACCGGCCAGCCTTTGCCTGTTGCGATTAAAGCTGACTACACTTTCACGGGTTTAGGGCTTAAGGCAGGACTGTTTACCGGACAAGGCAAAGAATATGCGGGCAAGATCGAACTGATTTCTGCTATCCCGACAGATACTGAGCTTCAACCAATTGCTTGTCTTTCATCACATCAGATTCAATTGCCGAAGCGTGAAGCCTTTGGTCATAAAGGCAGTTATGGTCATGTCTTGGTTGTAGGTGGTCATGCCGATATGGGGGGGGCAGTGATCATGGCAGCAGAGGCAGCATTTGCTGCCGGAGCAGGTAAAGTGACGATCGTCTGTGATGCAAAACACCATACTGCGATTTTGTCACGTGCACCGAATATCATGCTGCGTGATATCAATCTTTTAACTCAGGAGCAACGCCAAGCACTGATTCAGCAGGTCGATGCAGTCTGTTTTGGCATGGGATTAGGTCGTGATTCTTGGTCAGAGCAACAATATACAGCTTGGTTTGAGCTGACTCAGCAATCTGATCTGGAGGTTGTTTTGGATGCGGATGCCTTATGGTTTCTGGCCAAGCAGCCTCAAGTTTTGAATTCCCAGACTTATGCCACACCACATCCAGGAGAAGCTGCAACTTTGCTAGCATGTAGCACTGCGGAAGTTGAAATGGATCGGATTGCAGCCATTCATGCCCTGCAACAAAAATATCAGGGACAGTGGGTGCTAAAAGGTTCAGGCAGCCTGATTCTGGAAGAAAGGCTTTACATCTGCAATGCCGGGAATGCCGGTATGGGAACTGGCGGAATGGGGGATGTGCTGGCCGGCATGATTGCCAGTCTAAAGGCGCAATTTGCGCAAAAAATTTATTTGCATGAAATTGTGACGCTGCATGCACTTGCAGGTGATGAACTGGCCAAAAATGGCGAACGTGGCTTGCAGGCACAGGATATGAAACATGCGATTTATCAGGTCGTGAATCGCTAAGGAGAATAGTGTGCCAGTCATCAAACTGAATATTTCAGGCCAAGTTCAAGGAGTCGGATACCGTTACTGGTTTGCCGAGCAGGCTCAGGCGCTTGGACTGAAAGGATATGTGAAGAACTTGAGCACAGGTGAGGTGGAGGCCGTTATTGCTGGAACAGACTCCCAACTTCAGGAAATGATTACACGAAGTTGGAAAGGGCCTGCTCGTGCAATCGTACAAGCGGTTATTCAAGAGTATCTGGAATCTGAGCTAGATGCTCAAGACTTTATAATATTGCGTTAAACCTTATCGACGACGGCTACTGACGCGACTCCGGCCGCGTGCCATACCACCCAACGCATTTAATACCGCCATTTTACTCATACTGCCTGAGGCGTGGGCATGACAAATAGCAGCAGCTAAAGCATCGGCGGCATCCTGTTGCGGTTTGATGCTGAGTTTTAGAATATTCATTACCATCATCTGCACCTGTTCTTTATCGGCAGCGCCATAACCCACTACCGACTGCTTGATCTGGCGCGCAGTATATTCAGCGACTTTCAAATCCAGATTGACCAATGCCGCAACAGCAGCACCACGAGCCTGACCGAGTTTTAAGGCAGAATCCGGATTTTGTGCCATAAAGACTTGTTCGACCGCAGCTTCAGTGGGGCCATAAAATTTTACAATACGCTCCACCCCGGCAAAGATGCGTTTTAAACGTTCAGGCATTTCTGTCGTTTCTGTTCTGATGGTGCCGGCATCAACAAAAGTCAGTTTGGAGCCGTCTTTTTCGATAATTCCGTAACCGGTTAAACGAGAACCGGGGTCAATCCCAATAATTAATGACATGCCCGCACTTTAAAAATAGAATAATGCCCATATTGTTACATAAGCGTATCAAAAAAGCTTGATCCTGATGAAGCAGTTGATTCCAGCATCCTATTATTTATTTTACTGAGATTAGATTAATTTTCATGAAATTATTTCTTATTATCCTTGCAGGCTTAATCCTAGAAGTATTTGTCTGGATTGGCGTGGGTGACCTCGTCGGGAGCATGTGGTACGTATTTTTCTGGTTTGTGGCCGCATTTTTTATTGGTATGAATCTGATCCGTAAATACTCGGCCGGTGTAATGCCACAAATGCAGCAAATGCAGATGGGACAGATGAGTGCAGATCCTGCATTAACAGGAAATTTACCTAAAATTCTGGCAGGTTTCTTTCTGCTTATTCCTGGATTGATTACCGACGTATTGGCCGTATTGATGCTCATTCCAGCGGTTCAGCAGGTTTTTAAGGCTGCCATAATGAAAGCGATGATGAAGCGTCAGCAACTCATGATGGAAAAAATGATGGGGGGCATGATGGGCGATATGGGTGGGGCACAAGGCCAGAATCCATTTGCCGAAATGATGCGTCAAATGCAGGATATGCAAAATCAGCAATCAGGTCGCGGCGATTCCACCATTATTGATGGTGAAGCACGTGAAGTGAGACCTGAGGCGAAAAAAATTGAAATGAAAGATATCAATCCGAAATAATTGTTTTATTAAAAAACTCTATTTAAGCCGAATCTGATGATTCGGTTTTTTATTGGAACTTTCTAATATCTTTGAACAAACGCTATAATATATTTTTATAAATTTACCTGATTTTAATGTCTCTGCTTTTTACGATCTGTCTCCTGCATTTTGTTGCTCAACTCAGTCCCGGTCCCGATGTTTTGCTCATTGCCAAAAGTGCCGCATCCACCACACGCCAGAATGCCCTGAAAGTTATTGCAGGGATCTCTGCCGGTATCGTGGTTTGGGTAATACTGACACTTGCGGGTTTTACCGTGTTAATTGACCAGTTTCCATGGATTCAACAGGTATTGATGGTGCTCGGTGGTGTGTTCCTGGCTAAAATGGGATGGGCCATGTTAAAGGGTGGTGTGCATAGCTTTAAACATAGACATCAGACCGACGACGATACAAATGGACAGGTGCAAGCTAAAAACTATTTTATGTTGGGCTTATGGACCAACCTTTCTAATCCCAAAACACTGATCTATTTTAGTAGCGTATTTTCACTGGCCTTAAGTTCATCTGCTTCAGATTATTTGAAAACACAGCTGGCAGTGATTATTCCTTTGCAGACCTTTATCACCTTTGCTTTATTGATGCTGTTGATTTCCCAACCAAAAATTAAAACCTTGTACCAGCGTTCGGGGAGTTATATTGATATGATTTCAGGCGGACTATTTCTGCTATTTGCATTGTGGTTATGGTATGACGCACTTATTCTGATGAATTAAGTGGTACATCTTCATTTAATGCTGGAGATATTGGTGAGGTCGAGGCAGGAGAGGCTGAGTTGTCTGGTGTTTTAACCGCCGTTTGATAACGATTAGGCTTTAAGGTGGTTTCAGTATTTTCAGAGCCTTGATAACTGCGACTACGGTTAGCGCGCTCACGCAATCCACCTTTTTTAATTAACTGAACCATGGCACATCTCTCATTCAAATCCACAGCTATTGTAAATCAAAGCTGGATTTGATGAGGTTATTTTCCGCATCTCTATTTGAATTATTTAAGAGTAATAAAAAGACTTGTTTGAACTAACAGGTCTTTGCTGTGAGATGCATGAAATTAGCGAAGTCTTTTATCTTCTTCTTTTAAAACATCCAGTATAGAGTGTTGTATAGGAACTTCTTGTTGTGATTGCACATACAAATGCACGACTTTAAATACGATTGCTGTAACGAGGCAGGCCACAAGACAAAAAATCCAGAAACCAAAAGGGCTGCGAATATGATGTGAGCCACAGTTTGAGCATGATTTTTCTGTAGAGTCGACTACTTTTTCGCAGCAAGCACAATGATATTGATACTGCATTGTTCTTCTCCCAGGATGTTATCCTTTTTATTCTTCGATCATGAAAGATGATTCAATTGGTTTTTTATCATAGGTAGAGCAGCATCAGCTTGCAATAAGCAATTGCTGATAATTACATAGAGACAATAGAGTATAAAAATTCATTACACAAGCAGTAGGATTTTCTTAAAATGTAAGAAATATTTTCATTAATCAAATAATAATCAATGAATTAAGAGTTAATTCTCTTGAAAATATACATAATAAAGCCCGCATCAAGCGGGCTTTATTTGAGCTAGTCTAAAACTTACTGCCCAGAACGGATGATGTAATCAAAAGCAGACAGTGATGCCTTGGCACCTTCACCGGTGGCAATGATGATCTGCTTGTACGGCACTGTGGTACAGTCACCTGCAGCAAATACGCCTTTCACATTGGTTTCGTTGCGGTCGTTAATCACAATCTCGCCACGGTTGGTTAGCTCAACAGCTGTTTCTTTCAGGAAATCCGTGTTTGGCAACAAACCGATCTGCACGAAGATCCCCGCAAGTTCTACCGTATGCTCTTCATCAGTCGCACGGTCTTTATATTTCAGACCGGTCACCTGTGAACCATCACCCAGCACTTCAGTCGACAAGGCATTCTTGATCACGGTGGTATTCGGCAAGCTGTTCAGCTTGTCTTGCAACACCTGATCCGCACGCAATTTGGTATCAAACTCCACCAGGGTGACATGCTCCACAATCCCCGCCAGGTCAATCGCCGCTTCGACACCCGAGTTACCGCCACCGATGACCGCAACACGTTTACCCTTGAACAAAGGACCATCACAGTGCGGGCAGTAGGCTACACCACGAGTTTTATATTCCTGCTCACCCGGAACGTTCATCTCTCTCCAGCGTGCGCCGGTCGACAGAATCACGGTTTTAGATTCCAGTTTGGCACCATTCGCTAAAGTCACTTCCACCAGACCATTGGCCGTTTCGTCTGCCCCTTTGATATCAGACACACGTTGCAGGTTCATGATGTCGACACCATATTCACGCACGTGGGCTTCCATCTCGGCTGCAAATTTAGGACCTTGGGTCTTCTGTACAGACGTAAAGTTTTCAATGTCCATGGTATCCATGACCTGACCGCCCATGCGCTCCGCCACGATCCCGGTCTTAATGCCTTTACGCGCTGCATAGATGGCTGAAGTATTGCCTGCAGGTCCACCACCAATCACCAGGACATCAAAGGTGTCTTTGGCATTCAGCTTTTCAGCATCTTTGGCAGCGGCATTGCTATCCAGCTTGGCGATAATTTCTTCCAGTGTCATACGACCCTGACCAATATGCTGGTTGTCCTGGAATACCATCGGCACCGCCATGATCTTGCGTTCTTCCACTTCTTCCTGGAAGAAAGCACCATCAATCATGGTCGCTGTAGTGCCCGGGTTATAGATGGCGATCAGGTTGAGTGCCTGAACCACATCCGGACAGTTATGGCAACTTAATGATACGAACACGTCAAAGTTAGATTGAACACCCAGGCTCTTGATATTCGCTAGCACTTCATCAGAGACTTTCGGTGCATAACCTGAAGTTTGCAGCAATGCCAGAATCAGCGAAGTGAACTCATGGCCCATTGGCAAGCCTGCAAAGAATACACGTGGTTCTTCACCAGCTTTAGCAATACCAAAGCTTGGCGCACGTGCATTGTTCCCGTCAAAGCGTGCAGTCACCAGATCAGACAGTGCAGCAACCTCGGACACCAGTTCCTGGATTTTGGCTGATTTGTCAGAACTATCCAGAGTGGCGACCAGTTCAATTGGGCCTTCCAGGCGTTCTAATAGGGTTTTAAGTTGAGCTGAAGTATTTTGGTCTAACATTGCTAACGTCTCCAAAGGAGTAAATGTTTATTTGATAACAAGATATTAAATGAATTGAATAAATAGGTAAAACAGTTTGTTTTTATCTTGTTGATCGGATTTACAGATTTATTGAAAAATTCATCATTAATTTCAAAGTTCTATATGGGGGTGAAAGATTAATTTTCAAGTAGTTTAGAGCAAGAATAAGGATTTTCAGCTAAGATTAAAACAAGATATTTGAGACTTGAATGATGGAATTACAACGCGGTATTTATCAACATTATAAGGGACAGCTTTATCAGGTGTTTCATGTTGCCACGCACAGTGAAACTGAAGAAAAGCTAGTGGTTTATCAATGTCTTTATGGGGATTATTCAATTTGGGTACGTCCTTTAACGATGTTCACTGAGACCATTACTACCCACGATGATCGTGAAGTAGAACGCTTTAAATTGATTCAGGCACTTTAAGCCAAACAGACTCAGGGAAGAGTGATGCAAAATTCAGATGAATTTGAAAGATTCATGCAAGAATTATATGAAAAATTTCATAGGCATGACCTTAAACAGGCAGATCGCCTGCACCGATATCGCAATATAGAGCCAGAATCAGGCCGATTTTTATCTATGCTGATTCGTGCGCAACAATCCAAAAATATTCTGGAAATTGGCACCTCTACCGGTTATTCCACTTTATGGCTGGCAGAAGCGGCTCGGCAGACTCAAGCCATGATTACAACTCTTGAAGTTGATGCAGAACGGGTTGCTCAGGCAAAGCAATATGCGACAGAAATAGATCTTGCAGATTTAATCAATTTTAAAGTAATTGATGCTCAGGTTTATCTGGAGGCAGAAAAGGAAATATTTGATTTTATCCTGTTAGATGCTGAACGAGATGCTTATGTCAGTTACTGGCCACATTTGAGTCGATTACTTAAAGCAAAGGGCGGGTTACTGGTAGTTGATAATGTCATTTCACATGCAGCAGAAGTCGAAGAGTTTATTGCCTTAATTCAGCAAGACCCACGTTTTATCATGAGTACTGTACCCATAGGCGCAGGTTTGCTGATGGTGGGATTTCGTTAATTTGATTCGCTCTAATCCATGCAAATTTTATTAAAATGTAAATTATATTCGAGATACTTTTCTACAAATGCAGCTTTATCTTGGCGTCTTAACAGGTTGTCATAAATAAATTCAGGTACGGGATGATACAGTTCAGTATGACCATTACTGTATACAATTTTCAGGTGGCGGCTTGAGGGATTGTATTTCCAAGAAATCACGGTAAGCAGTTTTTGCATATGCGTTCCTCCACTGAATATTTCTTATCTTATCATTTGAACTTATGCCATATGGCTCTGCAGATGTATAGCTCAATTGTAAGAATGGGTAAGGATTATGAGAAAGCGAAGCAAAAGATATGCCTGAATTTTTATATGATGGATCAAGAAAAAAATAGGACTGCAATATTTAAAGTCCTAACAAAATCATTTTAAAAAATAAAATCCCGTATTGCGCTGAGATAAAAGCTTAAACCATAAAAAACCACGCTAAAAAGCGTGGTTTTTTGAATCAGTTCAATCTAATTAAAATTAGATTTTACCTACTAGGTCGATTGAAGGAGCAAGAGTTGCATCGCCTTCTTTCCATTTAGCTGGGCAAACTTCGCCTGGGTGAGCGTGTACATACTGAGCTGCTTTAACTTTACGAAGAAGTTCTTGAGCGTCACGGCCGATACCACCAGCGTTGATTTCAACGATTTGGATTTTACCTTCTGGATCGATCACGAAAGTACCACGATCAGCAAGGCCGTCAGCTTCGATTAATACGTCAAAGTTTTTAGCAAGAGTCCAGTTTGCATCACCAACCATTACATACTGGATTTTTTTGATTTCTTCTGAAGAATCGTGCCAAGCTTTGTGAGTGAAATGCGTGTCAGTAGAAACTGAGTAGATTTCAACGCCTAGTTTTTGGAATTCAGCGTAGTTGTCAGCAAGGTCACCAAGTTCAGTCGGGCAAACGAAAGTGAAGTCAGCTGGGTAGAAGAATACAACAGACCATTTGCCTTTCAGGTCAGCTTCAGTAACTTCAATGAATTTGCCGTTTTGGAATGCAGTTGCTTTAAATGGTTTAACTTCAGTATTAATTAAGCTCATCATTGTCTCCATGATTGAGGTAGTCTTTGATTTTGAATAAGAGTATCGAAATTTTGGTTGATGCTAAAATGGTATTTTTACATTACAAACATCGGAAAAACCGAATTAAGTAAAAATGCGCCACTTCGGCAAAATCGCTTTGTTCATTCAGCAGCATCAAGATGATGGCCTGATGACAAAATTATCTCTTTTTCCTCGTGCTAGCAAACATGATGTTGAAACCAAAAAATTCAAGGGTGAATCAGGAAAAAAGCATGTTTTCCGCAAAATAATTTAAATATCAATTTCAAAATTAAACTGATGATTAAATCTACTCAGGAAAATTCAAGCGTGTCATATAGATATTTTGATAGGTTTATGGCGCTGAATTGAGGGAAATCAGGCAGCCAAAGCCAATTTGTCCGGCACTTAACAGAACTACGACTATCTGAAATCTAATGAACCAAGTAAAATAAACCTTTCCTGTTTTTTGATGTGGGTGTTTTCTCTGTGCAGAGTCATTTAAATGTAGATCAATGGATAATGGCGCGTGACCGTCACCGTTTAAATCGACTGAAAAAGGGGAAAGACGCAGATGCCAAGCAGTATCAGGAATTATTTGAAAAATCCAATCTGAAAGTACGGCAACGGCTTGAACGTCTTCCGAACATCAAGCTGAATCAGGATCTACCGGTTACTCAGTACACTGATAAGCTGATTGCCGCGATTCAAAAGCATCAGGTGATTATTGTGGCTGGCGAAACCGGTTCTGGTAAAACCACCCAGTTACCGCAAATTGCTATGCTGGCTGGATGTGGCCTGACCGGAATGATCGGACATACCCAGCCGCGTCGACTGGCAGCCCGTAGCGTATCACAGCGTATTGCCGAAGAAGTTGGCGAAAAACTCGGTGAATCAATTTCCTTTAAAGTACGTTTTACGGAACAGGGTTCACAAGACTCAATTGTGCGTTTGATGACTGACGGTATTTTACTGGCCGAACTGACGCATGACCGCTACCTGACCAAATATGACACGATTATTATTGATGAAGCGCATGAACGCTCACTGAATATCGACTTCATTATGGGTTATCTGAAGCAACTGTTGCCGCGTCGTCCCGATCTGAAAGTCATCATTACTTCTGCAACCCTGGATGTAAACCGTTTTAGCAGTTACTTCAATGGTGCACCAATTTTTGAAGTAGAAGGCCGCAGTTTCCCAGTCGAGCTACGTTATCGCCCGATCTCGGAAATGAGCATTGGCGGTAGTGATGATGACGAGTTTGATGACTTTGAAGAAAATCTGCCTCGCGCTGTGGTCAAAGCAGTCGAAGAATGCTTTCAGGATGCACAGGAAAAAGGCCATCCTGAACATGCCGACATCCTTATTTTTGCCAGTACTGAACAGGAAATTCGCGAGCTACAGGAAACCCTGATCAAACATGGGCCACGCCATACGGAAGTATTAACTTTATATGCGCGTCTGGCGCTGGCTGAACAGCAGAAAATCTTTAATCCTTCTGGTGGTGGGCGACGCATTATTATTGCCACCAACGTGGCAGAAACGGCTTTAACCGTTCCGAATATCCGTTATGTAATTGATAGCGGTTTTGCGCGTATTTCACGTTATAACTATCGTTCACGGGTGCAACGCCTGCCGATTGAAGCTGTTTCTCAGGCAGCCGCGAACCAACGTAAAGGTCGTTGTGGCCGTATAGCGCCGGGTGTCTGTATCCGTTTGTATAGCGAAGATGATTTTCTGAGCCGTCCTGAATTTACTGAACCGGAGATTAAACGGACCAACCTGGCATCGGTGATTTTGCAGATGCAAAGTCTGGGCTTGGGTTCACTGGAAGACTTCGATTTCATTGAGCCACCAGATCATCGTCTGGTAAATGATGGTCGTAAATTGCTGATTGAACTCGGGGCAATGAGTGAAAAGAAAGCGTCTCATTCTCAAGATAATTCCCCTGAAGTTACAGATGAAAAGCAATCTCAATCTGCAACTTCTGCCCCCTTAAAAAAAGGGGGAAATGTTAAGGTGGGAGATGCACTAACCAAAATTGGTCAGCAAATGGCGAAAATGCCGATCGATCCACGTCTGGCCCGCATGATTCTTGGTGGTGCACATTTTGGCGTGCTGAACGAAGTTCTGGTGATTGTGGCAGCGCTTGCAGTTCAGGATCCGCGTGAACGCCCTGCGGACAAGCAGATGCAGGCAGATCAGAAACATGCACTATTCCGTGAAGCTGATTCTGATTTCCTGTTCTATATCAAGCTCTGGGAGACGCTGCACAATAACCGCGAAAGCATGAGTGAAAATAAGCGCCGTACTTTTGCGCGTAATCACTTCCTGAGCTGGCTGCGTCTGCGTGAATGGAAGAAAACTCATGAGCAGCTGGTGGAGTTGGCTAAGGGTTTAAAACTGTCATTTAATGAAAAGAAAGCCAGTTATGAAAATCTGCACCGTGCCTTGTTGACCGGTCTCTTATCGTTTATCGCCAACAAGACCGATGAGCGTAATGTTTTTATGGCGGTGCGTCAGCAAAAAGCACGGATTTTCCCGGCTTCTACCTTGCACAAGACCAATACGCCGTGGGTGATGGCTTTTGAGATGGTGGAAACCTCTCAGGTATATTTACGTACCCTGGCCAAGATTGAGCCGGAATGGATTCTGCTGGCCGCGCGTGACCTGCTCAAGCATCATTATTTTGAACCGCACTGGTCGAAAAAAGCCGGTGTGGTGAATGCCTATGATCAGATTTCATTATTTGGTCTGATTATTGAGCCGAAACGCCCAATCAATTATGAAAAAGTAGATCAGGCGGCCGCACATGAAATTTTCTTGCGGGATGCTTTAACCACTGGGCATTTAGGCATTACTCCACCATTTTTAAAGCATAACTTGCTTAAACTGGAAGAAGTCGAGCGAGTAGAAGACAAATTACGCCGTCGTGATCTGGTGGTTGATGAAGAAACCATTTACCAGTTCTATGCCTCGAAAGTGCCGCCTGAAGTGGCTAGCCGGCGTAGTTTTGAAGACTGGCGTGCCACAGTAGAGCCTCAGAATCCGCGTTATTTATTTGTTGATGATGATGCGCTGTGGCTGAATGACCGTCCGACGACACAGCAATTCCCAGACTATTTGCAGAATGGTAGCCTGCATCTGGCTGCAACCTATCGTTTTGACCCGAGTCATGATGAAGATGGCGCGACAGTTAAAATTCCACTGCAAGCTTTGGCCCAGGTCGATGAAGGTATCTGGTCATGGGGAATTCCGGGATGGCGTCTGGATCTGATTGAAGCATTGCTAAAAGCTTTGCCGAAGGACAAGCGCCGTAATCTGGTGCCGATTCCGGATACTGCACGAAAACTCATGGCAAAAGTAGATGCGCAGGATTTACAGAAGCATATTTTTAGTTTTTTGGCATTCCAGTTGCGTGGTGATCAAATCACTGAGAAAGATTTCAGTTTTGACCGGGTCGATCAGTATCTGTTGCCATTTATTAAAGTGACTGATGAAAAAGGCCGTGTCATTGAACAGGGGCGTGATCTGGCGGAGCTGAAAGCACGCTGCCGCACTGAAACGCATAGTCCGGTTAAACAGCTTAAAGGTGAATTTAAAACCTTCCCGGAAAGTTTCGTATTTGAAGCCTCGCAAAAAGTCACCGGTGTCGTGGTCAAGCAGTATCAGGCGCTGGTTCCGACCAAAGCTTTTGCTGCCCTGGAGCAGAAAGATGAATCGGGTGTAGTGATCCAGACTTTTAATGATCAGGCTGAAGCGATCAAAAAACATCGTGAAGGGGTGATCCGACTGGTGCATATGCAACTCGGAGACTTGACTCGTCAGTTGAAAAAACAGATTTCCAAACCTCTGGCGCTGGCTTATTCGCCACTCGGTGATAAGGCACAACTGGAACAAATGTTAGTTTATGCCACACTACACATGTCCATAAATGAGCTGCCTGTCAATGCGCAAGAGTTCCAAAAGCTAGTTGAAGATGTAAAAAAATCTTTCCTGACTTATGGCCAAATTGCCCTGAAAGAGATCACGGATATTTACATCCAGTGGCAGGAAATTCGCCGGAAATTATTGGTTTTAGACCATTCTGTGTTTGAAAAAAATATCAATGATATTGAAGATCAGCTTGATTTAATGAGCCTTTCTGACTTTGTATATCGTAAACCTTCCGATGTGTGGAGCGAATTTCCACGTTATTTAAAAGCCTTGATATTGCGTTTAGAGCGCTTGCCCAATAATCTACAAAGGGACAATTCCGCCATTGACCAAATTGATCAATGGATGGAAAAATTATTCAAGTTTAAAGATGACCCTCGCCTGAAAGAATTGTATTTCATGGTCGAGGAGTTAAGAATCTCATTGTTTTCACAACCGATGAAAACAAAAGCACCCGTGTCTCCAACTCGCTTGCAAAAAGTATGGGATCGTCTTGGAATCAGTTAAGATATAGGTAATTCAGATAAGGAATTTTACATGGGCATCCGCATTACGGGTACGGGCTTATTCCATCCGGAACACGTCATCACCAATGAAGAATTAGTTGAAAGTTTAAATGCTTATGTGGAACTGTTTAATCACGAAAATGCTGACAAAATCGCTGCAGGCGAAGTTGAAGCGCGTCGTGGTTCTAGTGCAGACTTTATTGAAAAAGCATCTGGCGTACAACGCCGTTATGTCGTAGAAAAATCAGGTATTCTTGATCCAAAACGCTTACGTCCAAATTTACGTGAACGTGCAGATGATGAAATTTCACTGCAGGCAGAATGGGGCGTAATTGCAGCCAAACAGGCAATGGAAAATGCCGGTGTGACTGCCGAAGACATTGATATCGTGATTTTGTCATGCTCGAATTTGCAACGTGCTTATCCTGCTGTCGCCATCGAAATTCAGACTGCTTTAGGCATCAAAGGCTATGCCTATGACATGAATGTGGCCTGCTCGGCAGCAACATTTGGTCTGAAACAGGCTTATGATGCGATCAAAGCTGGCGCGCGCCGTGTGTTATTGGTGAATGTGGAAATTACTTCTGCACATACCGATTTCCGTTCACGTGATTGTCACTTTATTTTTGGTGATGTGGCAACCGCTTCAATTATTGAAAATACTGACAGCAAAACCGGTTTTGAAATTCTGGATTCTGAGTTGTTTACCCAGTTCTCGAATAACATCCGCAATAACTTTGGTTTCTTGAATACTTCTGAAAATGCTGACATTGACGACAAACGTTTCCGTCAGGATGGTCGTAAGGTATTTAAAGAAGTCTGTCCACTGGTTGCGAAAATGATTACTGCGCAACTGGAGAAGAACCAGATTGAGCCGACAGGTGTTAAACGCTTCTGGTTACACCAGGCCAATGCCAGTATGAATGAACTGATCCTGAAACTGGTGGTTGGTAAAGAAAATGCCAAACCTGGTCTGGTACCGATCATTCTGAACGAGTTTGCCAACACGTCTTCTGCCGGGGTGATCATTGCCTTGCATCGTACTGCACATGAAGTTGAAGATGGTGAATACGGCGTGTTGTGTTCATTTGGTGCGGGTTATTCAGTAGGTTCGATTCTGGTCCAAAAACGCGTGGCATAATCCGGAGTAGATAGGGAGCAGACAGCTTGCAGGTCAAACATGATGGGCAATGGATTAGACGCTTAAGTGCCTTATCCAAATTATATTTTACCCCTACCTTTTTAGGGGCTGAATATATTGATGCCAGTCGGCCTGCAATGTATGTCGGTAATCATTCCATGTACGGCATCTTTGATTCGCCGATGCTGATTGATTACCTCTATAACGAACATAAAGTGGCTGTGGTCAGCATTGCGGATCATAGCCATTTTTATGTGCCCTTATGGCGTGAAGCCGTGAAGAAGTTTGGGGCAGTTGATGGCATCCAGCATTATGTACGTGCTGTGATGCAGCAGGGTTATTCTATTCTGGTCTTTCCGGGAGGTGGACGCGAAGTACTCAAACGTCAGGGTGAACAGTATCAACTGATCTGGAAGCAACGCTACGGATTTTTAAAGCTGGCTCAGGAATTCAACTATGATATTGTCCCTTTTGCTGCGCTTGGTGGGGATGAAGTCTATGAGATTGGCTTTGATGCCAATAAGATCATCCAGCATAAATATTTTCAAAAACTCCTCAAAGTACCACAACTCAATAAATTATTACGTCAGGGCGATGTGATTCCATCTTTGCCTAAACGATTATTCCCAAAACGCCTGCCATTTTATTTTCAGTTTATGCCGCGACAATCGATTGCTCAGGTTCAGACTCAGGAAGAGCTGATTGCATTTCGACACAGCTTGCAGCAACATATTTATACCGGCTTGGCCGAGCTTAAGGCGCTACGTCAGCAAGACTAAAAAAGAAAAATTCTTCCTGTAAAATCTAGGCTATGATCTATTGAAATGTTCTATTTTTAGCAATGAGGATGCATGGACGGTTTTATAGTGCAAGTGATGCCATAATGTATTTTTAAGTGTTCACTGATTGGCGATCAAGGACTCAGCATGATCCAATATAAAAATAAGATGATTCTAAGATGACCGAGGTGTACGTATGGAACAGGAAAGCTTGGTAGCATCTTTAAGGTTATTGGCACAACAATGTTTACGGATTTCTCTGGAGCTCAACCAGCTTTATCTTGATCAGATGGCAATAATTGGTCATCTGAATGCACAAAATTTAATAAAAATTCAGCAGGATCAGCATCGGATTGAATTGCTGGATGGCCTGTTTTATATCCAGTTTTGTACTCCACGTGCATTAGACTCTGGAACTGCGCCTGCTTTGGTCGACAGTCATTTTTACTTCCAGAAGTACAAAGCAGAAGCGCTAGAGGAATTCTTTTTACAGGACATCTATTTCCTGACCGGGGATTTAAAACCGCAGCATTCGCTATATTTACGCGACAAAGCCAAACAGTTGCGTCAGCTTATCCTGGCTCAGGTTTATGCGTGGGTTAATGGCCCGGAACGGGTGTCCGAATTTTTGCGACAGATGTCGGTTGTTCAGGCTGAGATTATCGACCACCAGCTGATCAAGGCCGGGTTGTATACAACACCTATCATGCAAAACTTTGTTCAGAATGAACAAGAGATTCCACAGCAGATTCTTGAAAGCTTGCAACAGGCTTTTTCTTTGGAGTGCCTGCAGCAGGATGAATTCTTTTCGATCCAGTCATTGATGGATAGTCTGGATGAGTTCTGTTTTAGCGCCGCACAGTTTTTGCCTCCGGCGATGTTCCGGATTATGTCGCTGTCTTTTGAAGAGCGCTTTAATCTGCATGAATTGAAAGATCACACTGATGATATCTGTTTGCTATATCGGCATGCTGAGGAGCAAAGTAATCTGCTCGGTTTTGTCCGATTGATGAACCGGGACGTGTGGCATCGGGATGATTTATTATCCAAACGGAATTTCCTGGAAAATCATCCGTATTTATGGCAGAAAAAAGTAGCCCGATTGCCACTATTTGACTGTCATCGTGCCGTGAATTGGATCTTCAAGCAACCGGCCGAGGTACTGGACTGGATCAGTAATAATATCCAGCATAGCAGTGTGCGGGTCGCAGTAACGGCCCTAAGTTTTATAGACAGCCACCATATTCATCCACAGATTATTCTGGCGACTCTACAATATTTTCAATATGTCTCAGCGCGACTGTTTATTCATAGCATGCATGAATATGCAATCCAGCATGACTGGTTTCAGCATCAGTATAATCAGGCGGTGGTATTAAAAGGCACACGTCAATCAATTGAGGATCAACGGATTGCGATTAGTCCCTCAATTCTGTATCTGGACGAATGGATGGAGCTGCTGCGCAATGTGGTTAAAATGGATGATCAGCTGACTAAAAAGGTTTATCTGAACTTGAGCCGGATGATGCAGGCTTATATGCAGCATTTATATAAAATTACGGCGCATTTACCCGATGAGGTTCTGGTGTATATTCAGCCTCAAAGCCAGCAGAATCGTGATTTCTATAATGTTCTGCACCGCTATCGCATTCCTTTTACTGAGTTCAGGCAGCTGTTTTATTTGCAAAGCGGGCATGTACGTGAGTCGCTATTTGACAGTTATGTGCGTGACTATCTGGTAGAGTATTTTTCCAGCCATACAGAAATACCGAAAAATCTGAGCTGGACCAGTTTGTTTAATCAGGCGGTCGTCTGGCATGATCAGGTTCAAAAGCAGGAAATGATCGCCAAGCTGAAAAAACAGTTCGCACTGGTGAACTGGACACCAATCACTCAGGTTTCATTTTTACTGTATTTCAACTGGCGTTTTGAAGAACTTAAAACTTTGGATCGGATTTTAGAGGAATCTAAAATTTTCAGGAACTGTCTGGCGGCAAGCTATGCTCAGCAAATTTTGGAAGGGCAGTATGTGGCCTTTCGTATGTCTCATCCTGCTGTGCGCCTACCCTTGATCTTGGGGTGTCAATTAGTGAATGGACAGGTGATTTTTGATCAGCTGGAATATCCGAATAACCAGAAAGCAGAAGCTGAATACAGTAATATCGCCATGCATTTTATTAACTGGCTCAACTTGCAGGCCTGACAGTTCAATACAGCTTGTTTTCCTCCATGACGCTTAACTTTTCCGCTAAAAATCGTTAGGCTATAGCCGTTCTTTTACGGTATTGCTCTTATGAAACAGGAAACTGCCCTTAAGTTACTCAAAGCAGGAGAAAATGTCTTTTTAACCGGTTCTGCCGGTGCAGGAAAAACCTATACGCTGAATCAATATATTAATTATTTAAAGGCACGTAAGGTCGCCGTCGCGATTACCGCATCGACCGGTATTGCAGCCACACACATGAATGGTATGACTATTCATACCTGGGCAGGCATTGGCATTAAAGACTTTTTGTCTGAAGAAGACTTAAAGCGGATGAAAGAGCGCAAATACTTAAAAGAACATCTGGAAAATGCGCAAGTCCTGATTATTGACGAAATTTCAATGCTGCATGCCAAGCAGCTGAATCTGGTCAATCAGGTATTGAAATATTTCAAGGAAAGTGATGAAGCTTTCGGTGGTATTCAGGTGATTGTAGCAGGGGACTTTTTCCAGTTACCGCCAGTCGGTAAAAATGATGAGCGCAACCGCGACAAATTCTGCTTTATGTCGGATGCCTGGGTCGAAGCCAAGTTTCGCGTTTGCTACCTAACTGAGCAGCATCGTCAGGGCAATGATTATTTGAATGACATTCTGAATGCGATCCGTGCGCAGGCGATTAGCCATGAACACCGCACTGCTTTACAGGCCACGCGACATCAAGAAATTGGTGATACCTATACGCGCCTGTATACGCATAATATGGATGTGGACAGTATTAACTTTAAACATCTGAATGAAATTGACAATGATCCGCGCCAGTTTGATGCGCAGTGTGATGGCAATGAAAAGCTGATCGAGACTTTAAAATCGTCAGTGCGAGCGCCTGAAGCCTTAACCCTGAAAAAACATGCCAAAGTCATGTTTGTGAAAAACAACTTTGATATGGGTTATATCAACGGCAGTTTGGGCGAAGTGATCAGTTTTGAAGAAGATGATGAATATGGTGTGCTGCCTAAAGTCAAACTGACCGATGGCACTACATTGGTGGTTGAGCCTGAAACCTGGTCGGTAGACAATGAGGCCGGTAAAACCATTGCCAGTTTCCAGCAGATTCCATTGCGTCTGGCTTGGGCGATTACCATTCATAAATCACAAGGCATGACTTTGGAAGCCGCTGAAATTGATCTGAGTCATACCTTTGAAAAAGGCCAGGGCTATGTCGCCTTGTCCCGTTTAAAAAGCTTAAATGGCTTACGTTTAAAAGGCTTTAATGAACAGGCTTTGGAGCTCGATAGTCTGGCGATTAAAGCCGATCGCCGTTTTCAGGAACTTTCTGATGAAGCCGAAGCGAATTTCGAAAATGTCGATTTGACTGCGCAGCACAAAGCCTTTATCCGACATTGTGGCGGGACTTTGAATGAAGTTGAAATCCAGCGCAATGAGAAGAAAATTGCCAAGAATGCTGGAAAACAAAGCTATGCCACTGCAACGTTAGATGAAACGCGTGAACTGTTTGAAGAAGGCTATGAAATTGCCGATATCGCGACTGAACGTGGTTTGACTCCGGCAACCATCATCAATCATTTGGGACGTTTGCATAAAGAGCAGGGACTGGATATTTCAGTTGCCCATCCGGGTGAAGAGGTCGTGGAGCAGGTGCGCAAGATTTATAAACGCTTGACCAAGCGTCAAAATTCGGAACATTTTAATGATGACGGTTCTATTAAGCTGCGTCCGATTGTGGAATTGACTACGCCTAAAATGGCTTATGACCAGGTGCGTCTAGCACTACTATTTGTAGAGTAATCATCAAAATGATGTTTAAGAATTCTTAAGATGCACAGTTTATTCGTATACGGCACGCTTCGTCCGCAGCAACCCAATGCCCATGTGATGAACGGATTGGGGGAAGCTGGAAAGCCGGTTATATTCGTGGGCATTTGCAGCAGCGCGGTTGGGGTGCTGAGCTGGGCAGTCCGGGTATTCAGCTCAGTGATTCGGGAGAGACTGTTACCGGTTATGTATTCATATCCGAGAATCTCCCTAAATATTGGAATGAGCTGGATGTATTTGAAGGCGATGAATATCAACGTATTCCGGTTAAAGTATATTTGGAAAATGGTCAGATGGTAGAAAGTTTGGTCTATGCTTTGAAAGATTAGACTGGTAGGTGTCATTTATTGAATTTCTGATTTTTATCAGGTCACCGCTTTTAAAAATCATTCACTTTCCTTTGCTTGAATTTTGAAAGATCGAATTAATAAATATTCCGTTGATTTGATAGTATCTTCTGAGCAAGCCTGACGTACTGCGTTAGAGATTAGCGCAAGATAATCATCGGGCGATCTGCATATTTCCCGTTATATGATTATTTTTGAGAAATCTTTGCATACTGGTGAAGGGCGCTGATGATTTGAACATTATTGTGTACTAATCAATAAGGATAAAATCCCAGCCGCAATTAAAGGACCGACTGGAACACCGCGTAATACTGCTACACCTGCTACTGTGCCTAATAACAGTCCGGCCACTACATCTGGCTGAGTGGACATCAGCTTCACTCCACGTCCTCCCAGCCAAGCGACAAAGACCCCAATCGCGATTGCCAGCAAAGACTTCCAGCTCAGGAAAGATTTGAGAATACTTTCCCCTGAAATTTTGCCACTGGCAATTGGTGTCAGAACACCAATGGTCAGAATAATAATGCCGATATTTAAACCGTGCGCCTGCACATAAGGCAATAAACTGCTGAGAGGCGTGATTTTTAAAACAATTAACACCGCTGCAGCAATGGTGACGGCACTATTGTGACTGAAAATACCGCAAGCCAGTAAAACCAAAAGAACAATCAGATTCAAATCAAGTTGCGACATAAGCGGGAGAGAAAGAATGAAAAATAAAGCTATTGTAGAGCTTTTCAACGCATGATACCTAGAAAACAGCGTAAGAAACCAAATTCATGACTATTTCAGGATAGAATGCACAGGTCTTCACTCGATACAGGTATAAACAGATGCTATTGGAAAAAATGTTGCAGTCACAAGGTTTCGGCTCCCGCAAGCATTGTCAGCAACTGATTAAAAATGGTGCTGTTTCAATTCAAGATGAAGTGATTGACAATCCCAAACATAAACTGGATTTGAATCACTTAAATTTCGAGGTTTATGGGAAAAGTCAGACCTATCGGGAAAAAGTGTATATCGCCTTAAACAAACCACAGGGCTATGAATGTTCACATCAGGCGACACATCATTTTAGTGTGTTTGACCTGTTTGATGACATTCTGCTGAATCGGGGGATTCAGTGTGTGGGGCGTCTGGATCACGATACCACCGGACTGCTACTCCTGACTGATGATGGACAGTTCCTGCAAGCGCTCACCCATCCTAAAAAGCATGTCGCCAAAGTTTATCAGATGCAAACTGCGGATCCAGTCACGGATGAACAGATTCAGCAACTAGAACAAGGTGTCGAATTGAGAAATGAAAAAGGCATTTTTGCAGCTACTGAAGTGGCTCGTTTGGCTGAAAATCGTCTGCAAATGACCATTCATCAAGGTGTCTATCATCAGGTAAAACGCATGCTGGCTGCCGTAGGCAATAAAGTTGAACAGCTACATCGTGCACAGATTGGTGCTTTGGCCTTGCCTGAACTGGCTGAAGGGGAATGGCTGTATTTAAATGCTGAACAGGTGGCGCAGGCCAAATTCCGCTCGGAATAATAAATTTTTTATTCGCTTGAAATGTGATTAAAAAGTTCAGGACTTATTTCAGGAAACAGTGATAAGTCTGAAATTCATCATCCTTGATAAATCCCATGGATTCGTACAATTTATGCGATTGATAATTGTTTTTTTGGGTTTCCAGGGTGATTCTTAAGGCCTGTTCATGTTTGGCAAATAAAATCGCGGTATCAATCAGTTGTTTGGCTGCGCCCTGACGCCGAAAAACCGGGGTGATATAGACATCATCCAGAATATAATAGGTCGAGCAGGCCACCGAAGAAAAACCCAGATACAGGATAATAAAGCCGGTAAAAGTATCATCTTTGGTATTAATGAAAATGACGGTCTGTCCATCTTCAAAACGCTGTTTTAAAAATTGGTAAGAGAGTTCAGGATTGGAAGACGTACCATAAAACTGTCGATATTCATCAAATAATACCGCCAGCTGATTCAGGTCTGCTGACTGGGCGCGTCGTACGAGCATTGCATACTCCATGCTAATTTTTTATTGATTATCAGCATCAAGCATAGCGAAGTTTATGAGTGGCAGGCTTTAGAAATTGTTCGGAAATGCAACAATGTTAAATTTTGTCGCTTTCACCCAAAATGGCATTCAGCTCTTCAAATAAATCAAGATGATCATCATCCAATGCAATCTCCTGATCATCCAGCAGATTCAGGGCCGAACTGGAAAGCGCATTTTGCTCGGTTTTCGCTTCATTTTGTTTCAGCTTGCGCAGCCGGATCAGTTGTTCCAGATTGATATTCTGGTTTTCAATCGAGAAGGGGATGGATTTGGTAATCACCACCTGCTTGAAAAAAAGACGCACGGCCTGAGCTGGCGTAATCCCCAATTGCTTAAATACCGCAAAGGCTTGTTTCTTCTCTTGCGAGTCCAAGCGAATTTGATAAACTTCAGTTTTTCTCATAATATTTTTAAAGCTTTAAATTACTTAACTTTTCGCCTTTATTCTAATCAATTACGTTTGAAATTCAATCTTAAAGCGACCGATTTTAGAAAATAATCTGTAATGACAAGAGATTTACAGTGTCAATTCAAGGTGCGAGCTGAAATTCATGCTTTTCTGCGTGATCGGATCGACAAATTGAATATGTTTGGCCAATAAACTTAAAGGTGCTGAAAAATCATCTTCCGCTTTATGCGCTACTTGGGGGTAAAAGGGATCGTGCTGAATCGGAATACCCAGATGATTCAAGTGCACCCGTAATTGGTGCTGTTTGCCAGTATGCGGTTTCAGCTCATATTTAGCCCATTCTGTATTATGTTTCAGCAGGTCAATCACCGTCTCGCTATTCGGCGTTCCGTCTAGCACGTGCATGGTATAAAAGGGCTGTCCCTTTTCCATTCTTAATCGCGTGATCAATGGAAATTTTAAATCAGGGTGATAGGCCGCAATCGCATGATAGGTTTTCTGAACCTGACGTGTGGCAAACATCTGCTGATAGATTCCACGCGATTCCACGCATTTGGAAATCAGGACCACACCTGCCGTTTCACGATCCAGCCGGTGAATGGGCGTTAAATGCTCATTGCCGGTTTGTTTTTTAAGCCGAACCAATAGCGTTTCCTGCACATATTGTCCGGTCGGACTCATAGTCAAAAAATGCGGTTTATCGACCACCATGAAATGCTCATTTTCAAATAAAATCTGATGTTGAAAAGGAACATGCACTTCATGTGCCAAAAAGCGATAATAGTAACAATGGCTATTAGCCTGAAATGGACTTTCTGTGGTTAATTGATTGCCCTGAGCATCATAGACCAGACCTTCGTTGAAACGGGACTGCCATTCATCTGCTGTGATATGCGCGAATTGTGTGCATAAATAAGCAAAAACTGTCAGGGACGCATCCGGACTGGCTGGCAAAAATACTTTACTGGCACTGACCCCATTGAGCATGGGCGGGTTAAATTCAACAGTTGGTTGCATGGCAGGCAGATTAACCTCTTAAGGAACAGATGCTGTGAAAAAATACAGTTTCTCACACGGGTGAATAGGCTTTTAAAGCGTGGCGATGCTATCATATTTATTCTTTTGCATCATGTCGTGAGTAATATGCCTTATTCATTTAATGTCACTTTAAATCATGAAGACGATACCCAAAAACTAGCCAAGGTTCTGGCGGAGAATTTCCCTGCGGGGGTCGTGTATCTGATTGGTGACCTAGGGGCAGGAAAAACGACGTTAACACGTTATTATTTGCAACAGCTGGGTCATAAAGGTTCAGTGAAAAGTCCAACTTATACACTGGTCGAACCCTATCAAATTAATGGTCAGGATATTTTTCATTTTGACTTGTATCGTCTGAATGATCCGTATGAACTGGAACTGATGGGCATCCGGGATTACCTGGAAACACCGAATGCGCTATTTTTATTTGAATGGCCATCTAAAGGTGGTGATGAAATTCCGCAAGCTGACCTGATTATTGAAATTTTAAAATCTGAAGATGAACTTACCCGTACTGCAAGCCTGATTTCATCGAATCTTGCTTTACGAGAGGCTCTGGAGCGTCAATTTTCACATGTCGAATGATTTAAGTCTGCGCCGTATTCGTGCCCTTGATCCTGCACTTGCCAACCAGATTGCCGCAGGTGAGGTGATTGAACGTCCGGCTTCTGTGGTCAAGGAGTTACTGGAAAACTCGATTGATGCGGGGGCGACAGAGCTGATCATTCGGGTCGAACAGGGCGGCAGTACTTTAATTGAAATCATCGACAATGGACGCGGAATTCATCATGAGGATTTACCGCTGGCCGTGATGCGTCATGCCACCAGCAAAATCCAGAGTGCTGATGAGCTGTATGCAATCAGCAGTCTGGGCTTTCGTGGCGAGGCACTGGCGTCGATAGCAGCAGTTTCACGCCTGACCATGATCAGCAGTCAAAGTGACGAGGGCATCGGTTATCAGGTCGAAGTCAATGGTACGGCTTTTGATCATCAGGAAATTCAGGCTGTTGCAGCCTCGAAAGGGACGCATATCCGGGTTCAGGATTTGTTTTTTAATGTGCCTGCACGGCGTAAATTCCTGAAAAAACCGGGCACTGAATTTGGTCATATTGAAGAAATTGTACGCCGTATGGCACTGACGCATTTTGATATCCGGTTTGTGCTAGAACATAATGAAAGCATCAAGCTGAATTTACCCGTGGCGGATAGCGGCGCTTTGCGTTTCCAGCGCGTTCAACAGCTACTTGGCCGCCAGTTTACTGAAAATGCCTACTGGATAGATGCAGACAGTATCAATATGCGTTTATCTGGCTGGCTCGGTCATCCTTCGGATGCGCGTGCACAGGCGGATCTACAATATGTCTATGTGAATGGCCGGATTGTCAAAGACAAAACCATTTCCCATGCCTTGCGTATGGCCTATGACGGCATCTTGCATGGCCATCAGCATGCGGCTTATTTACTGTTTTTAGAAGTTGATCCGGAAAATGTTGATGTGAACGTCCATCCGACCAAGCATGAAATTCGCTTCCTGAATCAACGTGAAGTACATGAGTTTGTGCGGCATTATGCCAAGGAAACGCTGGCACAATTCCAGACCGCAACTGCAGATTTAGCCGAGGCAATGAAACAGGATGAGCAGCCTGGCTTGACGGCCCCGCAACCGCGTTATCAGGAACAGTTTAGCCTGCATCAGACTGCGCATTCTCAGCCACAGGTGGTGAGAACGACATCTGCCTTAAGTGAAAATGAAACTTCAGATGTGCTGACCGATTTTGCATCTTCAGGTCCACAAACAGTGCATTATTCCCAAGATTACCGTAAATCTTATTCTGGTTCACAGCAGCTGAATAATGCCTTGCAAAGTTATTTAGCACCGCTCAGAGAAAGTTCGGAAACCGAAATATTCAGCCCTGAGCAGTCTTTTCAGACACATGTGAACACCAAAGTTGATGAGCATCCCTTAGGTATTGCAATTGCCCAGTTACACGGCATTTATATTCTGGCGCAAAATACCGAAGGTCTGATTATTGTGGATATGCATGCGGCGCATGAGCGTATTGTCTTGCAGCAAATGAAATCGGCCTGGGATAAACCTGAATTCTGGACCTCACAACAATTGCTGATTCCAAAGGTCGTAAACATTAGCCGGATGCAGGCCATGCGGGTTGAAGAGCTGAAAGAGCAGTTGGCGCGTTTGGGTCTGGAAATTGATCAGTATGGTGATGAACAAATCATTGTACGTGGGGTGCCGGCTATTCTACACAAGGCCGATTTCGATGCCCTGATTCCTGAATTATTGAATGATTTAGATCCGGGGGATCAGGCACAAAGTCTATTGCAGAAGCGTGACCAGATTCTGGCAGGCATGGCCTGTCATGGTGCAGTGCGAGCGCATCGTATCCTGAGTTTGTCGGAAATGAATGCTTTATTACGTCAGATGGAACAAACCGAATTTGCCAGTCAATGTAATCATGGCCGTCCGACTTGGCGCGCCTTTCCATTGGCTCAACTAGATAAACTTTTTGCTCGAGGAGAGTAGTTTTACATGTCCAATCAATTGCCGGTCATCAATTTAATGGGGCCAACTGCAAGTGGTAAAACCGCTTTGGCATGTGAACTGTATGAGCAAGGGAAATTTGAGCTGATTTCAGTCGATTCTGCGCTAGTTTATCGGGGAATGGACATTGGTACAGCCAAGCCCTCCAAAGAAGAACTGGCGCGCTATCCGCATCATCTGATTGATATTATCAGTCCACTTGAAGTGTATTCTGCAGCCAACTTTGTCGAAGATGCTTGCCGCCTGATTGATGATATTCATGCACGTGGTAAAACCCCGATTCTGGTTGGCGGAACCATGCTGTATTTTAAGGCCTTACTTGAAGGCTTGTCAGATAATTTACCAAGTGCAGACTATGCTATCCGGGCTGAGATTGAGGCGAAAGGTGAGCGGGAGGGTTGGGAAGCGGTTTATGAAGAATTATGTGCAGTCGATCCGATTGCCGGTGAAAAATTCAAGGTCAGCGACAAGCAGCGCATTATTCGGGCCTTGGAAGTTTTTAAATTGACTGGTGAGCCGATTACAAAACTACAGGCAGAACAACCTAAAAACTTACCATATCGTTACAGTTTCCATAATTATGCGTTGATGCCAGATCGGTTAGAATTACATGGGCGTATTGAACAACGTCTGGAAATTATGTGGAAAAGCGGTTTTTTAAATGAAGTTGTGAATTTAATTGAAAAATACGATTTTAATGAAAATTTACCTTCCATGCGTTCAGTGGGTTATCGTCAGGCTATAGAATTCTTAAAAAATGCTGATAAAACCAAGGAAAAGCAACGGGAAATGGAGGATAAAGCTTTATTTGCGACACGACAACTTGCAAAACGTCAATATACGTGGTTAAGGTCTTTGCAAGAAAAGCATAAATTTACAACATATTTTACGCTACAGCAGGCTCAAGAAGACTTGCGAAACTGTCACGGATAAAGCAAAATTTAGGGACTATCTTTTTTATAATTTTTAATTGAAAAATAGAGATAGTTTTTGCGCTGATTTTTAATTTTTTTGGAGTTATAACATGTCTAAAGGTCAAACTTTACAAGATCCATTCTTGAATTCTCTCCGTAAGGAACGTATCCCAGTATCTATCTTCCTGGTAAACGGTATTAAATTACAAGGTCATATCGAATCTTTTGACCAATACGTGGTTTTATTAAAAAATACAGTAAGCCAAATGGTTTATAAGCATGCAATTTCAACTGTAGTACCTGCACGTAATCCACGTCCTGCTGGCGCGCCTGCTGGTCCACAAGGTGCGGGCTTCGGTGGTCAAGGTGCTGCAGGTGGCTTTGGTGGCGGTCAAGGTGCTGGCGGCTTCGGTGGTCAAGGTGGTTTTGGCGGTCAAGGCGGCGGCTTCGGTGGTCAAGGTGGCTTCGGCGGTCAAGGCGGTGGCTTTGGTGGTCAAGGCGGCTTCGGTGGTCAAGGTGCCGGCTTCGGTGGTCAAGGTGGCTTCGGTGGTCAAGGTGCTGGCTTTGGTGGTCAAGGCACTGGTTTTGACAACGACACTAAATTTGAAGACTCTTCAGACGATGAAAACAATCGTTAATCGAGTTTGAAAATTAAAAAACCTCTCTATATGAGAGGTTTTTTTATATCTGTACGTTTTAAGTTTTTTAAATAAAAAGCCAACGAGATGTCGTTGGCTTTTTAGGATTATGGTAAGGCTTAACGGTTACGTTTAGGATCCAGTTGAGGATCTTTGATTTCTACATAAGCATTATTGCGCGTTTCACGTAACCAGCTATCTAATTCGGCATCAAATTGACGTTCACCGAGCAATTGGCGAGCCATACGTTCCTGATATTCCTGTGTCATATCTTGTTGGCGTGTTTCACTCACTTGCAGAATATGCCAGCCAAACTGGGATTGAAATGGTTTACTGAACTGACCTACTGGGGTGCTTTTCATCTGCTGTTCAAATTCAGGTACCATTACCCCTGGGCTAACCCAGCCAAGACTTCCACCATCACGAGCCGAGCCAGTATCATTGGAGAACGTTGAAGCTAAAACAGTAAAATCTTCACCTTGTTTGAGGCGGTTATACAGACTATCAATCATTTGTTTGGCATTTTCAGGACTGACCACTTCAGACGGTTGAATCAGAATGTGTCGTGTTAAATATTGCGGAACAAGGGCTTTCTGTTCGCCACCTTTACGTTCCAAGAGCTTCAGAACATGTACACCATCAGCGACAGGAATCAGTTCAGAAGTTTGACCTGGTTGCAGGGTAGTCACGCGTGCAGCCAGTTCTGCTGGAATTTCTGACAGGTTTCTCACACCCATATCAGCAGCTTCGACTTTAACGCCGCCAGTGCTGTACTTTTTGCCGATCGCCTGAATGTCATTGCTGCTATTTAATTCTTGCTTTACCTGTGTTGCAATTTGTTCAGCATTTTCACCGCTTACCCGTAAATGCAGTACATGGACCTGACTGCCAAGCAAAGCTTGACCTTGCGGGGTATTTAGGAAGTTTTTAACATCTTGATCTGTAATTTGAATACGTGAAGTCACGATTTGTTGACGTAAACGATTCAGTGCTAAATCTTCAGCAATACGGTTGCGTAAAGAAGCATAGGTATTCGGCGCCATGGCATCCAGTTTCTGCTGGAATGCTTCCAGACTCGGTGAACCAGAATCACGGGCAACTTTCAGGACGGCTTCATTTAAAGCTTTTTCATCTGGACGAATGTTATAACGTTTAACTTGTTCAAGCTGTGCCTGACGAATAATCAGTTGCTCTAAAGCTTGTTGCTCAAGATATTGTTGTGGTGGAACTGCCTTTTTCTGTTTTTGCAGCTGATGTGAGATTTCGGCTACACCTTGAGCCAGGTCACTACGTAGAATGATACTATTGTCGACTACAGCTACAACTTCATCTTTAGGTTGGGCAACAGCAAAAGTCGTCATCGCTGAAGAAAGGCATAGCGCAAGTGCGGTTGCTTTAAAAATTTGTTTTAACTGTTTTGTCTTCATTAACGTTCTGTCCAAGTTTGATTGATATTGTTAAAACCTAGAATACGATTTTCTAGTAATGAGGTGAGTTTGCTGCTTAACCCACCTAAGCCTTTCAGGCTGACTTCGGCCATAATGGCGCGTTTGGCTTTGACGCTTGAATCATTAACGTCGTCTAAGTCATTGTAATATGAGCGACCGTAAACAGAAACTCCCCAACAGCATGACTCATAGTTCACGCCAAGTAAATATTCCCGTGCGACACTATTGTCGAGGTCAAACTGGGCATGTCCAACCAGACGCCAGTTGTTGGCAATCGGCTGGATAAATGAACCCACCACATGATCATAGCTCTTTTGACGGTTCGGAATATCTTTGCGATAGAAATAGCCTAGGTTATAAAGATTGCCTTGCTCACCGGTATAATAAACCTGCAAATCTCGTTGGGCATTCGATCCATTCGACATCCAGCTTGAGTTCAGATTAACGTGAACATTATTTGACAGCTGGCTGGTCAGTTGAATTACAGGGCCAGTATGACTTTCACGGTCGAATTCATCTGCATCATTTTCCAACGTTACACGGCGATCTTCAAAGAAAAAGCTCTGTCCAACGCTGGCACGCAGGCGCTCCAGACCTTCTTCATTAAATAGGCTATAGCTCAGACCTAAGGAGGCAAAGTTATTGTCTTCCAGGCGGTCATTACCATAAAAGCGACGCGCACTGAAAAGTTGATCATAATTAATCGAAGCGACGACTGAATCAAAGTTTGGCTGATTCTGCTGGTTCTCATAAGGTGAATACGCATAGAACAGACGAGGCGTTAAGGTCTGTAGATACGTACCTTCTTTTTCAAAAATTAAGCCGGTGTCCAGCGTGAATTGTGGCACCACAATTGAATTATTTTCACTAGACGCGCTACGGCTTTGGGTTTTTTCATCATAGAAAGTATTGATGTTGCGTACAGTCGCCTGAGGAATGAAGAATGACCACGGGGTAAAATGATTATAACGCACGGAAAAGTCATTATAGATCCGTGTACCACTTGGCTGATATACCTTCTCACCCGTTGGATCAGTATCGGCGAAATTTCTCAGGTCTTTCTGGAAATAAGCCGTATCGTTATTAAATTCAAGCTGTAATCCCAATGGATTGCCAGTTTTGTAATTGACTAAAAGCTGCGGCAGACGTGCATAAGGACGGTCTTCATCCAGTACAGTTGGATCTAGGGTCTGGAAATCTTCAACTTTGAATTGTGCCTTTAAGCCAGGAATACCATTTTTGTAATTGACTTCCCAGGCACGGCGTAAGTTCAGGTCAGTTTTAGAGTTCGGGTTGTTATCCAGATCGGCAAAGTAATCTTTGTCTGAAGCGTAGTTATATTCAAGGTTGGTGGAAAGCTGATTATTGATCTGCCAATTATGTAAAAAATGCAGGCTTTTACGATCTTCATCGCTATAGCTTTCATCGGAAGGCAGATAACCTCCCCAAATACGGCCTTCACCATAATTTTCAGTCAGATAGCGAAACTCACCGTCTAACATCACACCACGATCGCCAATATAACGCGGCGTAATTGTCGCATCATATTGCGGTGCCAAATTCAGGTAAACCGGAACACCCAGTTCCAGACCACCATCATTGGTAAAGCCAAATGTCGGCGTCAGAATACCGGTAGTGCGGCGGTCATCAATCGGGAAGTTGAAATAGGGAACTGCCAAGACCGGAACATCTTTAACATACAACTTGGTATTGCGGGTTTCACCACGTCCGGTTTCCTGGTTCAGCTTGATCTTTTCTGCTTGGATTTTCCAGGTTGGTTTTTGCTCAGGTGGACAGGTGGTATAGGTCGCATTTTCCAGTTCTACTGTCTCGGTCGAGGTTCTGGCGATCTTTTCTGCCCGACCATGCGCATGTTGCTGCTCGGCAATATAGAAGCTGTTATTTAGGTCGCCTTCTTGGGTCTTTAAATTATAATTAATATCATCACTTTGCGAGAGCAGGCCACCCTGAGCAAGTTGTACACGACCTTCTGCTTTGGCATAGGTTTGGGTTTGATCAATCGTTACGCGTTCAGCACGAATCTGGCGACCTTGCTGGTCAATGATGACATTGCCTTCTAAATAAGAGTCACCTGCTGGATTGTAGTGACCATAATCTGCAGTAATGGTGGATGTAGCCTGATCTGGCGCAACGGTTGCTGCATCTGGAGCAATCGGGGTCACCCAGGTGCCTTCACAATAAGCTGAACTTAAGTATTTTTCCTGCCGCTGCTGTGCCTCAGCTGAGGATTTGTCGACATAGTATTGCGAAAAGAATGCTTCACCTGGATAGGTCTCATTTATGCGCTGTTTGAGTTGTTCTGCATTTACATCGGACGAGACATTTGATGCAGCATAGCCGGAGGCTGAGCTGCCACATAAAAGGGTTAAGATCGCAGTCGCTAGAGGATTTATTTTAAAGTGATGCTTCATTTGTCTCATTAACCAATCATGCTTTTATCGCAATTAATTATTGTCGCATCATAGAGAAAAAGTTGATAAGTAGCTACACTTAGCACTTTAAAAACTCAGCCTGTATTAGAATTAATTGCAAATGAATACACAACGCGAACAATTGATACAATCTTGGATTGCCTCTGTACTCGGTTCAGATCAATTTGAAACTCATTTTTTAGCAGGTGATGCCAGCTTCCGTCGTTATGCACGAATCAAACTGAATAATAAAACATTTATGCTGATGGATGCACCACCAGAAAAAGAAGATTGTGTGCCTTTTGTGACGATAGATGAGTTTTTTGATGCACATGGCGTGCGTGTTCCACATATCGTGGCAAAAGACCTAGAAAATGGCTTTTTACTCCTCGAAGACTTGGGGGATGTGCTGCTGTCGAATCTGCTGAATGATGAGACTGTAGATGCCTATTATGAGCAAAGCTTTAAGCAGCTGATTCAGCTGCAATCGATTGCTGGAGAAGGGCATTTCCCGGCATATTCTTATGAAAAACTGATCTCAGAAATGGAATTGCTGACTGACTGGATGTTGCCAGCGTTAAAGGTTCAACCGACTGAATCAGAAAGCGCCTTGATCAAACGCACTTTTGCGATTCTGGCCAATGCCGCTTTGGCACAGCCACAGGTAATTGTACATCGGGACTTTCATAGCCGTAACCTGATGAAAATCGACAATGAAACCGAACTCGGTGTGATTGATTTTCAGGATGCCGTGATTGGTGCAGATACTTATGACCTGATCTCGATTACCCGTGATGCCTATGTACAGTGGAATGCCGACCGTGTGTATCGCTGGTTCAAAACTTTCTATAATCTGTTGCCAGTTTCTGCCAAAGAAGATCGTGATTTTGAACAGTTCAAGAAAGATGCCGACATGATGGCGATTCAGCGTCATATCAAGATCCTCGGTATTTTTGTGCGCTTATTTGAGCGTGATGGCAAGTCAGGTTATCTCAAGGACTTGCCACGTGTGATGTGGTATCTGCTTGAAGAATCTAAGGCTTATGCAGAACTAGAGCCATTCATGCAGTTTATGCGTGACAGAGTGATGCCTGCATTTGAAGCTAAATATGGCTCATATGAGGTGGCTGCCTGAATGAAAGCGATGATTTTGGCCGCAGGACTCGGTAATCGTATGCAGCCGCTAACGCTGCATACGCCAAAGCCTTTGCTGGAAGTTGGGGGCAAGCCCTTAATTGTCTGGCATATAGAGAAACTGGCTGCGATCGGTGTTACTGAAATTGTCATCAATACGGCTTGGCTCGGTGAAAAACTCGCAGAAGCTTTGGGCGATGGTTCACGATTTGGCATCAACATCCTTTGGTCACATGAGGGTGAAGGTCTGGAAACCGCTGGAGGAATCATTAATGCCTTGCCGCTACTCGGTGATGAACCTTTTATTCTGTTAAATGGTGATGTCTGGACCACGATGGATTTTGCTCCTTTACTGGATATTGATCTAAAGGATAATTTGGCGCATCTCGTACTTGTGCAGAACCCTGAACAACATCCTGAAGGTGATTTTACGCTTGCAGCCGGGAAAGCTTATACCTTTGATCAGCAAGTCGAAGGTGAAAACCTGACTTTTAGTGGTGTATCCGTGCTTGATCCAAAGATGTTCCAAGGCTTAGAGACTGGCAAGCGTCCTTTAGCGCCATTGCTAAAAGCGGCAATGCAGAATCAGCAGGTTGCCGCTTCTAAATTGGTAGGCATTTGGGTTGATGTGGGAACCCCGGAGCGTTTAACGGCACTGGATACAGCGATCCATGAAGGGAAGTTTGCTTAAGTGAATATTCGCTAAGCACTGCCTACTGTGCCAATATAGAGAAAACGGTATACTTCCACCTAACTTTTTCGAGCGTAGATTGTTTATGCACATGTTTTTTCAAGAACTAAAGCAGGGTAGCCAGGCTTTGGGTTTAGAGCTATCTGATGAAGCTTTAAATTTATTACTCAAGTATCAGGATGCTTTGGTGTTGTGGAACAAAGCATACAATTTGACTGCAATCCGTGATCCTAAAGAAATGCTGGTCAAGCATCTGCTCGACAGTTTAAGTATTTTAAAGGACTTGCCTGTAGGCAGACTGCTGGATATCGGTACAGGTGGCGGTATGCCGGGCATGATCATTGCTTTATGTCAGCCTGAGCGTGAATGTGTATTACTGGATTCTAACGGTAAAAAAATTCGTTTCCTCAAGCAGTTTATTGCTGACCTGAAACTTAAAAATGTTATTGCCGTGCAAACGCGTGTAGAAAACGAAGACAGCATCAATGAGCTGGGTCAATTTGATGTGATTACCAGTCGTGCCTTTGCATCATTAACAGACTTTGTCGATGCTTCTAAGCCATATATGCACGAACAAACGATTATTGCCTCAATGAAAGGCTTAATTCCTGAAGATGAAGTTGCTACTTTAAAAAATGAATTTAGTTGTGAGATTATTGAACTTAAAGTTCCGCGCTTAGACGAACAGCGTCATTTACTTCTATTAAAACGTATTTAAGATTTTTAAAGGGATTGGGGGCAACATGGCACAAATTATTGCGATTGCAAACCAAAAAGGTGGTGTAGGTAAAACCACAACCGCAGTAAATTTGGCGGCATCTTTAGCTGTGTTAAAAAAACGTGTTTTGCTGGTCGATATGGATTCGCAAGGTAATGCGACCATGGGGTCTGGCATTCAGAAGAATGACCTGCTGTATTCGGTTACCGATGTGTTGCTGGGTGAAGTGCCGATTGAAACGGCGATATCTAAGGCGGAAGTCGGTTACAAGGTACTTGGGGCAAACCGTGATCTGGCTGGGGTTGAGTTGGCGATTGCAGAGCAGGAAGGGCGCGAGTTCATTTTACGGGATGCATTGCAGGAAATTGAATCCTCATTTGATTATATTATTGTTGATTGTGCACCGAGTCTTAGCCTGATTACTGTCAATGCTTTGGCAGCCGTGGATGGTGTGCTGATTCCAATGCAGTGTGAATATTATGCACTGGAAGGTCTGGCGGATTTAACCCAAACCATCGATCGGATTCAGCAAGCATTGAATCCGGACCTGCAAATTGTCGGTGTATTACGCACCATGTACGATGCACGTAATGCCTTGACTCGTGATGTCTCTGAAGAATTAGAACAATATTTCGGTAAAAAACTGTATGAAACCGTAATTCCACGAAATATTCGTCTGGCTGAAGCGCCAGCACACGGTTTGCCGGTGATTTATTTTGAAAAAAGCTCAAAGGGTGCAGTTGCTTACTTAAATCTGGCAGCTGAAGTATTAAAGAAAAGCAAAGTGAAAAAAGGAAGTAAAGCATGACCGTCAAGAAACGTGGACTCGCCAAAGGTCGTGGCTTGGATGCCTTGCTGGGATCAATTCAAAAAGAAAAATTACAACTCGAAGCCCAAGGCATTGATCATGGTCAGCTAAAACAGATCGATGTAAACTTGCTCAAGCGCGGTGAATACCAGCCACGCCGTTATATTAACGAGCAGGATTTGCAAGAACTGGCGGCATCGATTGAAAAGCATGGCATCATGCAGCCCATCGTGATCCGTCCGGTTGATGATGAACGCTATCCGTATGAAATTATTGCGGGTGAGCGTCGCTGGCGTGCGGCACAGTTAGCGGGTTTGACCGAGGTTCCTGCGATTGTACGTGATCTGAATGATCAGGTTGCGATTGCACTGGCCTTGATTGAAAACATCCAGCGTCAGGATCTGAATCCGATTGATCAGGCGATGGCCTTGCAGCGTTTTCATGAAGAATTTGGCCTAAGCCATCAGGAAATTGCCGATACCGTGGGTAAAGCGCGTACGACAGTGAGTAACCTACTTCGCCTGCTTAGCCTGGCAGAAGAAGTGAAAGACTTTATGCAGCAAGGTTTGCTGGATATGGGGCATGCACGTGCGATCTTAACCTTAAAAGCTAAAGATCAGCTCAAAGTTGCAGATATCGTAATTGAAAAAAGTCTGTCTGTTCGTCAAACCGAGCAGTTAGTCCGTGATTTCAATACACCTAAACAAGAAAAAGTAAAAGAAGCTGTAGCACCGGATATTCAGCAATTGACTCAGCGCCTTTCAGAGCGTTTCAGTGCAGATGTTAAAATTGACTATAACAAGCAAGGTAAAGGGAAACTGGTTATTAGCTATCACTCTTTAGAAGAGCTGGATGGCATTCTTTCTATTTTAGAAGATGAATAATTTATATATTTTTTTTATTGGGGAATAAATTAGATGTGGGAATTGGTTAAAGCAGGTGGTTGGCTCATGCTGCCCCTGGTCTTGTGTTCTATCTTCATGCTGGCGATTTCGATCGAGCGCCTGATCCGCCTGAAAAAGAACGTAGTACTTCCGTCGATCCTGTTGATGGGGCCTTCGCAAAATACAGCACAAGTCATGCAAAAAATGAATCAAAGTGCGGCCTTAAAGCAAAGCACTTTGGGCCGGGTATTGGCTGCGGGCTATACTAGTAAGCCGCAGGGTGAGCAGTATGCTCGCGCGCAGATGGAAGTGGTGGCGTCACAGGAAATCGGTTATCTGGAAAAAAATATTAATTTTCTGGGCACGTTGAGTGCAGTTGCGCCTTTACTCGGTTTGTTGGGGACCGTACTTGGGATTATTGAGTCTTTCCTGATGATCGATGTGGGAACTGGAAGTGATCCGGTCTTGATGATGCCCGGTATTTCTAAGGCTTTAATTACCACGGCAGCCGGTATGCTGATTGCAATTCCTGCACTGTTTGCGCACCGTTATTTTCAGCGTCTTGTTCAGGAATATGTGGCTGAACTTGAGCAGCAAGCGACTTTGTTTCATGCGGATCTTTTTTATCGCAATCATGCAGACATAGACCAAGACATGCAAAAAGCCAGCTAGGAGGCGGATGATGAAATTCAAACGCAACCAGGTGGAAGATGTGCATATTAATCTGACACCAATGATTGACTGTCTGCTGTTTATTCTGGTCTTTTTGCTTTTGTCGACGACTTTTAGTCAAATGAGCCGAATGAATCTAACCTTGCCTGACGCGCAAGGGGTACCGCCTAAAAGCTATGATCAGAAAGTTGAAGTGATTGTGGATGCTAATGGTCATTATGCAGTCAATGGTCAATCCTTGGCCAGCAAGGAAGTTGCGGATTTAAATACTGCAATTAAACAGATTTCAAATGAACGCCGTGATTTAATGTTTGTCATCGCAGCTGACGCAAAAGCCAGTCATCAGGACGTGATTCGTGTCATGGATGTGGCCGGGCAGCTCGGCTTTGTGAATATCAATATCAGTACCAAAGTACCTACCCGAGGTTATTAGTGAAGCACGATTTTAAGGTCTATCTTCGCCTTTTAAGTTATTTAAAACCATTTTGGGGCATCGCATTACTTGTCCTGGTAGGTTTTTCTATTAATGCGGCCACAGAAGTTTCTGTCGCCAAATTGCTGGAATATATTATTGAGGCGATTCAAAATAAAGACCAGAGTTTCACTTCACTTTTCCCGTTTTTAGTGGTCATACTCATGTTCTTCCGGGGCCTGGGTTTATTCATGGGTGGATATTTTACTGCGGTAATTTCCCGGAATCTGGTATTTAATATCCGTCAGGAAGTTTTTGCAAAATTGCTGCGTTTACCGTCCCAGTATTATCTGGACAATACCAGCGGGCATATTACTGCCAAAATTATGTATAACGTTGAACAGTTGACGGCTGCTTCAACTGAAGCTTTAAGAACCTTGTTGCAACAAGGTTTGATCACTCTGGCATTATTAGGCTACCTGTTGTATACCAACTGGCGTCTGACCATGTGTATCCTGATTTTTGCGCCAGTCATTGGCTTTATTATCAGTAAAGCTGCAAGACGGATGCGTAAATTATCGCAGCAAGTACAAGACACCATGGGTGATGTAAACCATGTGGTGCAGGAAACGGTGAATGCCAACCTGATCGTCAAGGGTTTTGGCGGGCAAAGTTCTGAGCAGGAACGCTTTAAACAGAACTCGCTTGAAAACTTGCGTCGTGGCTTGAAAATGGTCGCTGTGCAACAGTTGAATAGTCCTGTCGTGCAGTTGATCATGTCCATTTCACTGAGTATCGTGATGTTTATTGCCTTGCGCCCACAAATCTTGGGTGACACCTCTGCGGGTGAATTTGTCGCTTATATTACTGCGGCGGGTATGCTGGCAAGACCGATCAAAGCCTTGACGGATATCAATGAAAAAATTCAACGTGGTATGGCTGCGGCTCATTCGGTATTTGAATTGCTGGATATGCCTGAAGAAAAAAATACCGGGACTTTAACGGATAGCCTGAAAGGCGATATCGAGTTTAAAGATGTCAACTTGATTTATGATGATGGTCATCATGCCATTCATGATTTTAATTTAAAGGTGAAGGCCGGTGAAACAGTGGCGCTGGTCGGTCGTTCTGGGGCCGGTAAAAGCTCGCTGATGAATCTACTGGTGCGTTATCAGGATGCGACTTCTGGGCAGATCCTGCTGGATCAGAAACCGATTGAAGATTTTGAAATTACCGCATTACGAACCCAGATTGCCATGGTGAACCAACAAGTAGTACTGTTTAACCGAACCGTGCGGGAAAATATTGCTTATGGTCAGCTCGAAGGTGCTTCCGATGAAGATATTATCGCGGCAGCAAAGGCAGCCTATGCGCATGATTTTATTATGGCACTACCGCAAGGTTATAATACTCAGCTGGGTGCTCAGGGTTTAAACCTGTCTGGTGGCCAGCGTCAGCGCATCGCGATCGCACGCGCAATTTTGAAAAATGCCTCTATCCTGATTCTGGATGAAGCGACCAGTGCGCTGGATAACGAGTCGGAATACTTTATTCAGCGTGCCTTTGATAAAGCCATGCAGGACCGTACGACCATCGTAATTGCACATCGTCTATCGACGATTGAAAACGCGGATCGTATTGTGGTTATGGATCAGGGCCGTATTGTTGAGCAGGGCAGTCATGCCGAACTGATTGCGCTACATGGTGCTTATTATCAGTTGCATCAGCGTAACTTTGAGGAACAGTAACTCATGGCATTAGCACAAATCATTCAGGATGCTTGGAATGCACAGGCAAAGTGGCTGGTGGTGCTGCGTCCTTTGTCATGGTTGTATCGCCTGGGTTTTGTCAGCAATCACTGGCTTTATCAAAAAGGCATTAAAAAAAGTTATAGTGCACCAATTCCCGTTATGGTAATTGGTAACATCACAGTCGGTGGTAGCGGTAAAACACCTTTGTTGATTCATCTGGTGGATTATTTAACCGAGAAAAATGTTCGGGTAGGCGTGATCAGTCGAGGCTATGGCGGCCAAGGTCCATTTCCTGCCTATGTCGACTTTAATACCTTGCCGGAGATTGTCGGAGATGAGCCTGCCTTGATTGTGCAGGCAACAGGTGTGCCGATGGCAGTTGGTCCCAACCGGCAGAAAAGTATTGAACTCTTATTGCAGAAACATGAGCTGGATATGATTATCTGTGATGATGGCCTGCAGCATTGGGCCTTGAATCGCCAGATTGAGTGGATTGTGCTGGATAATAATCGCGGTCTGGGTAATCAGAAACTGCTTCCAGAAGGTTATCTACGTGAACCAGTGACCCGTTTGAAAACGGGAACCGTAATTGAGCATTCGGCTAACCCAAGCTCTGAACTGCATATGCATCTGGCTGCATCACAGCCTTATTTGCTTAATCAGGACAACAATAAAATCTTTGATCCTCAAGCGGCTTTTTATGCGGTAGTCGGCATTGGCTTTCCACAGCGGTTTTATCAGACCTTGCAAAATTTAGGCATAGAACAATTTCAGTGTCATGAGTTTCCAGACCATCATGACTATGACATTGAAGATTTACAGTTCGATGATAACAATCCGATTATTACCACTGAAAAAGACGCAGTAAAAATTATGGCGCTACTTAAACAATATCCAGATTTTAAACAGGATCTCTGGGTGGTGCCAGTCGATGCAGTCCTATCGCCAGCCTGCTATACAGTCTTGCAGCAACAGTTACAACAATACGGTATTCAAATTTCTTAAGGCTCATTCATTATGAAACACATTGTTATTCCTGCACGTTTCGCCAGTTCACGTCTGCCGGGTAAACCGTTGCTGGACATTCATGGTCGTCCCATGATTCTGCGGGTAGTGGATCAAGCCAAGAAAGTGCAAGGTTTTGATGATCTGTGTGTGGCAACTGATGATGAGCGTATTGCTGCCGTTTGCCGTGCTGAAGGCATTGATGTTGTCATTACCTCGGCGGATCACCCTTCAGGCACAGACCGCTTGAGTGAAGTGGCTCGAATCAAAGGCTGGGCCAGTGAGGACATTATTGTCAATGTACAGGGGGATGAACCCTTACTGCCGGCGCAACTGGTAAAACAGGTTGCTCAACTCTTGGAAGATCAGCCTGAATCTTCCATGTCGACGCTATGTGAGCCGATCCATCAACTGGATGAATTCAAACGTGACAGCATTGTAAAAGTTGTCATGTCAAAACACCAGCAAGCACTGTATTTTAGCCGTGCTACCATTCCTTATGACCGTGATGGTGCGAAACTGACTGAACCAAAACTGCATGATCAGGCCTATCGTCATTTAGGCCTATATGCCTATCGGGTAAAACTGTTGCAAGAATATGTGACCTGGGAAATGGGTGTGCTGGAGAAACTGGAATCTCTAGAGCAGTTACGGGTACTGGAAAATGGACACCGTATTGCCATTGCGGTGGCTGAAGCCAATTTGCCGCCAGGGGTAGATACTCAGGAAGATCTGGATCGCCTGAATCAGATGGATCTTTCCCATTTTGCCTAAGAAGAGTCAAATACATGCCTTTTGATGTCAATGCACATATCTATCCATGGCAGCAACAGGTTTGGGAAACCCTGACCGGACGCTTTCCCAAGCTTGGGCATGGTTTATTGTTTTATGGAAAAAAAGGCTGTGGCAAAGAAGCGTTTACCCAACAGTTTCTGGCTTGGGTGTTATGCCTGAATCGTCAGCCTGCCGGGCCATGTGGTGAATGCAGTAGCTGCCAATGGTTAAAGGCAGATACCCATCCCAACTATGTGCATATCAGTACCGATGAAGACAATAAAAAACAGAATGCTAAAATCAAGATCGAGAAGATTCGTGATCTTCTGCCTTTTGTGCAACAGACTGTAGATGGCTGGCGTGTAATTGTGATTGAGCCGGCAGAAGCCTTAAATATTGCCTCTGCTAACGCCTTGCTTAAAACACTGGAAGAACCCGGTGATAATACGGTGATTATTTTACTGGCGAATCATTATTTAAAATTGCCCGCGACCATCCGCAGTCGTTTGCAGCATTTTGCTTTGGATCGAATTTCCGCAGAACAATTTAGCGATTATGTCCAGAATCAGCTCCCGGATGCAGGTTCTAGCCAGCAACAATTATTGATGAACCTGTCTAATCAGATGCCGTTACAGGCATTAGAGGTTGCACAAAGTGCCTGGCTGCCACTGCGTCAGGAATTCCTGCAAGACTGGCAAAAACTGGTCATTCAAAAAAATATGCCACTGGCAATTGCGACCAAATGGAATAAAAGCCTGAGTTTTGGTGAATTTGCTCAAATGTTTGAATACTTGTTGTCCGATTTAATTTGTGTCAAGCTAAATCAGACGGTGAAAAACATTGACCTTGAATTCAATGTGCTTGCCGAACAATATTCATTAGAAGCACTTTTTAAAATTTATGAGGATTTTCAGCAAGCCAAGCAATACCTCGAGCAGAATGTCCAAAGCAATCTGGTTATTGATGAATTGTTTATCAAGCTGATGAATCTTTAATTAAGGGGAAATCACATGCAACCACGTATGGGCGGTATTATTCAGGCCAATATTCCTGACATCGAAACACTGTTTGCCAGCTATATGCCTTATGTTGTGGGTGGTGGGCTTTTTATTCCTTCCAAGCAGCCGGTCAAACTGGGCGAAGAAGTTTTTGTATTGACAACTTTGCCTGACCAGACCCAGAAAATTCCTTTAACTGGTAAAGTCATCTGGGTCTCGCAAAAGCAGAATGGCATCAAGCCCCAAGGCTTTGGCATCCAGTTAAGCGGTGAAAAAGGCGTTTATTTCAAAAATGAAGCAGATCGTCTGGTTGCGGGTCTTAAATCTGAAGGACGTAAAAGTTACACTATGTAGTTAATTTACCCTTGGTAGGAACGCATCGTGTTTGTAGATACTCATTGTCATTTAACCCTGCTTGATTTGACACCATATCATGGTGATCTGGACCAAGCATTGGCTCAGGCTCGTGAAGCCGGTGTTTCCAAATTCATGAGTATCTCGGTCGATCTGGATGATCATATCGAGCTGGCCAAAATTGCCGCGCGTCATGCAGATGTCGGCTATACCGTTGGCGTACATCCTTGCGAAGATGCTGCAACCATGGCGCGTGCCACGACTGAATATCTGGTCGAGCTGGCACAACCGGAGAAAGTCTGGGCGCTCGGTGAAACAGGTCTTGATTATTATCACAGTACCGATTTTATTGCAGAGCAAAAGGCCTGTTTCGCCCGGCATATTCATGCGTCACAAATCACCAAAAAACCTGTAGTTGTTCATACCCGTTCCGCCAAGCATGATACCGTCGATATTATTCGCGCGGAAAAATCTACGCATGGCATTCTGCACTGTTTTACCGAGGACTGGGAAACCGCTAAAGCGGTACTGGATTGCGGCTATTATGTGTCATTTTCCGGAATTGTTTCATTTAAAAATGCGCAGGATCTGCGTGATGTCGCCAAACAGGTTCCGCTGGATCGTGTGCTGATTGAAACCGATAGTCCTTATCTTGCGCCAATGCCGTATCGTGGCAAATCTAATGAGCCTAAATACGTTCCTTATGTAGCCAAAGCGCTTTGCGATGTATATGATAAGTCACTGGAAGAAATGGCTTATATCACAAAGCAGAACTTTGAAAATCTTCTGAATTTAAAGTAAATAAAGTTATATAAAGTACAAAGAGAGTTTATAGGGTGAAGATGGATCGTCAAGCTCAGTTTCGAGCAAGAGAAACCTTGATTTTTCAAGTAGCAGAGCAACTCCTGTTAGAAAATGGTGAAGCAGGAATGACGCTTGATGCGCTTGCCGCCGAGCTTGATCTGGCCAAAGGGACACTTTATAAACATTTCCAGAGTAAAGATGAACTATACATGCTGCTGATTATCCGAAATGAGCGCATGTTGCTGGAAATGATTCAGGATAGCGATAAAGCCTTTCCTGAACATCTGGCCTTCTTTATGCTGCATCATTTGCATCATCCTGAACGTACTGTGCTGTTTCATCAAATTGAAGAACGCCTGTCGACGACTGGGGTTGGAATCCAGCACCTGTTTAGCGAACTTTATCAGGTGCGCAAACAGCGCTTACGCCTGATTATCCGTATGACAGAAACTTATCTGGCATCGATCAACAGCCGCATGTCGGTACGCGATTATCTAGCGTCGATCTGGTCGCTGACCCATGGTGCAGCCGCAATTCTCAATTCCAGTTTCTATCAGCGTTACTTGGGTTCACGCGATACCTTGCGTGTGGCCTATATCGATCAGGCGCTGGCTTTGCCCAAGCAGGTGCATTCTGCCGACCAGTTTGTCTAAGGTTGTCCTATGATCAGATCACCTCACAGTGCAGTTCGTGGCTTTACCTTAATCGAATTGATGGTGGTGATTGTGATTATGGGGATTATGGCTTCACTAGTGCTGCTCAATACCAGTGGTGTCGATCAGCGCAAAGCAATGCAGGCACGGGAAATTTTATTAGTAGACTTGCAACGGGTGCTACGCGAGGCCAATGACCAGTCTAGAATACTCGCGCTTGACGTTCGGCCAGCAACAGATGTCACGCCATTTCGTTATGGAATTATAGAATATCGTTCAGCAGCGCAGACTGAACAGAACCTGCAAAATGAGAAATGGCAGAGTTATGCAGATTTCAAATTGCGTAATTTACCTGATCATGTGTCCTTTCAGATGCAGGCGCTGGAACAGCAGCGTTATACCAATGCACAAAATCGTGATCTGACTCAGGCTAATGCACCTAAACTGATCTGGCTCGGCAATGGTGAAGTCAAACCGGTGCGGATTCAATTCTTTTTGGAAGACCGTGAAGTGGGTGCTGCGATTGAGATTGATCATCTGGGTAAAATCAATGAAATCTAGATATTTCAAGCAGAATACTGGATTTGGTGCTATCAGGCCGAGTATTACTCGGCTTAATCGTGTGCACTCTGAACAGAGTTCTTCATCTTGCGCTCGGACGAAACGTTGTTTCGTTTATCGCTGCTCCTCAAGCATAGCTTTCGGACTTGCGGCACGGTCGAGTGTTACTCGACTTAATCGTGCCTCAGGTTTTACCTTATTGGAAGTCATGGTGGCCTTGGCAATTTTTGCGACCGCAGCCATGACCCTGACCAAAGTCGCGATTCAATATACCCAGTCGACCTCGAATGCCATTCTACGTACCAAAGCACAGTTTGTTGCCTTAAATGAAGTGGCACAAATGGAAATTAATCAGGAATGGATGGAAGGGACGGCTTCCAAACAGCTGACCCAGCAAGGTGAAACCTGGCAGATTGACAAGCGCAGCGAACCGACGGTCAGTCCGAATGTACAACGGATCGAGCTGCAGGTGAGTCTGGTTAATCAGGACAGTGGTCAGGTGGAATCTGGTATCACCAGCCTGATGTTCTTTAATCATCGTATGAACAATACTCCATGAAGCCTAAAGGATTTACCCTGGTTGAATTAATGGTCGCAATTGCGATCTTTGCGGTGCTGTCTGCTTTGGGCTGGAAAGTTTTTGATTATATTGTCAAAACCAAAGATCAGAATGTGATTCATGAACAGCGTTTAGGTCAGTTACAGCAAACCTATCAGCAGATTCTGCGAGATACCGTACAGGCAGTACCCTTAACGGCCAATATCAATGGCGATATTCAGCCGGCTCTAGTGCTACAGAACGGACGCTTTAATTTCAGTAAAACTGGAGTGACTGACCCTTTGGAAGAGGGGATTTCCCCAGATGAGCGCATTGAATATCAGTATCGAGCTGATGAGCAGAAACTTTATCGCTTGAAATACCGGAACCTGAATCAGACAGGTCAAGATCAGCCCGAATCCAGTGTTTTATTGTCGGAAGTGGAACAATTCCAGATCGTCGTACTCAATCCGAATGAGCTCACGCAATGGCCAGATGCTTCTACTGATCTGAATCAGTTAGAGCAGAAGCAAAGGTTGCCTAAAGGGGTTAAAATCAATTTAACCGTGAATGGCGTCAGTTATGAATGGATGTTTAGTTTATTAAATACGGACTTTTTGCTTGATACTCAGAACACCGGTCAACCCAGCTCAGAATAATAAGAAATGAAAATGAATAAAACGATCATGATCAAGCAGCAGCAGGGCATTGCACTGATTACCATTCTGGTGATGGTAGCGCTAGCGACTATTTTGGCTGCCACGATTGCCCAGCGTCAGGCTGCAACTGCTGAAAGCACTGCCTATTTGATGCGACAAAACCAGTCCTTAATGTATGCCAAAAGTGCTGAGGCCTTTTTTTCTGAATTGCTGGTCGATGATGCTGAAAATGCCGCAGAGGTCGACCATCTGCAGGAAACCTGGGCGCAGCCCATGCCAGCTTTTCCGGTAGATGACGGTTATGTCTCCGGAATAATACAGGATGAATCAGGCAAGTTTAATTTAAATAGCCTGATTACTGCCGAAGGCGCAGTCAATGAAAATGCCAAAGCATGGTTCGAGCTGATTCTAAAACGTGCCAGTTTGCCGGAACAGCTCAGTGAAGCAGTCATTGACTGGCAGGATGCAGACGAGCTGGTCAGTGGGGGCATGGGCGCCGAATCTAACTATTATCAGAGCTTGCCCAATGCTGCTTTGCCACCGAATGCAAAATTTCACAGCGTAGAAGAATTAAAGCTAGTACGCGGTTTTGAAGAGAATAAATATAAGCTGATAGCACCTTATCTGAGTACTGCACCGGTGCAGGAGAGCCTGGTCAATATTAATACCGCTTCAGCTTTTCTTTTGGCTAGTATGGATGAAAAGCTGGATGTGAATGCAGTGCAGCAATTGCTGGATCAGCGTCAGGCCAATTTGGAGCACTTTTCCAATGTGACTGATCTGTGGTCACTGGAGCCTTTCGCTCAGGTCGATGCGGACAGGCGTAATTTGTTTAACAGTCTGCTTGGGGTGCAATCCAATTATTTTAAAGCCCGAATCGAAGTGGTTTTAAGTGAGCGTAAGCGCCAGTTTAGCAGCGATCTGGTTCGTCAGGACAAACAGGTTTATGTCGCTTACCGTAGCATGGCGCCATTTTAATTTTAGCTCATGAATTGTACAGGCTGGATAAGCGCAAATGCCGGGCTGATGCCTTTTCCCTATCATGCTAAACAGCAAAATTAATCCTCAAAGCTTTACTTTTGCTTTATAATCAAAATTAATTCACCTATTTTTTGACGACATTACGGCATATGTTAATTCGTAAGTTATTTAAGTTTGAGAATGCTCATATTGTGCGTAACTGCACGTCAGATCGCTGTAAGCGTTCGATCCATGGCCATAGTTATAAAGTCGAGTTATTGCTAAAAGCCTCGAAGCTAGATCATGGTCAAATGGTCTATGACTTTGGTCTGCTTAAAGGTGTGATTAAGGATTTCTTTGATTCTTTCGATCATGCCATCTGCTTTTGGCAAAATGACGATCCGGAATATATTCAGGCCTGCAAGAATTTCAGTGCGCGCTGGGTGTCTTTGCCGGTATCGCCATCAGCAGAACAGTTTTCACGTATTTTCTTCTTTCTGGCACAGCAGGTGCTGGCATCGACCGTGACTCAAAATGGTGAAGGCGATGTCGAAGTCTATTCTGTGATTGTGCATGAAACCGATACCGGCTATGCACAAAGCTTTTTAGAAGATATTCAAAATGAACAGATGGGAATTTTGAGTCTGGAGCAACTTGAGTTCTCTGAACAGGTGCAAGCTGAATGGACAGATCCGGACATGTTTGCCAAGCTCAAACAGGGCACACCATTTCATAACCCTACAGTAGATTTACAGGTACAGATTTAAAGTCTGCGTGACTTTAAATCCATTGACATAGATTTAGGATTGAAGAATGTCTTTAAATGAACAGCAACTGGCCAAGCTGAATAAAGTTCAGTTGGATGAAAGCTGGAAATATGGATTGAGTGAGTTTTTGCTCAGTCCGAAAATGGATGAATTAAAAGCATTTCTTGTTGAAGAAAAAAAAGCAGATAAAATCATTTATCCTCCCAATCATCTGATTTTTAATGCTTTGAATACCACACCGCTAGATCGGGTGAAAGTGGTAATTTTAGGGCAAGATCCTTATCATGGCCCAAATCAGGCGCATGGATTAAGCTTTTCCGTGCAAAAGGGGGTTGCATTACCACCATCTTTGCGTAATATTTTTCATGAGTTACATGTTGATCTCGGGGTTGAAAGACCGAAGCATGGTGACTTGACGCATTGGGCAGAGCAGGGTGTGCTTCTGTTAAATGCAGTACTGACCGTCGAAGCAGGTCAGCCGACTTCGCATCAGAAGCGCGGTTGGGAAGAATTTACCGATCACGTCATTGATGTATTAAATGAACAGCGTGAACATATTGTCTTTATTCTTTGGGGCGCATACGCACAGCGTAAAGGACAGCGCATTAATCAAGACAAGCATCTCGTGTTAAAGGCAGCACATCCATCGCCTTTGGCAGCAAACCGTGGTGGTTTTTTTGGTTGTAAAGTATTTTCAAAATCGAATAACTACCTCAAACAACATGGCATTGAGCCTATAGATTGGCAGCTGGACGCATGAAATATTCTCCCCTTACTAAACATTATCATCCGGATTTGATTGTTGAAGAAGCGCACAATGGTTGGCGTATCGTTCGTTTAAATCGCCCGAAATCTTTGCATGCTCTCGATGAATCGATTGCTTCCGCACTTCTGGAAGTATTTCAGGACTTTCATCATGATGATAGCGTCAAAGCCATCTGGCTGGATTCAACCACACCGAAAGCGTTCTGTGCGGGTGGGGATGTGCGTAAGCTGCGTCAGTTAGTGATTAATGATGAAGTCGCGGCTGCCAATAAATTCTTTGAACAAGAATATGCACTCGATCTGTTACTGCATAATTATGCCAAACCCGTTTTAGTCTGGGGTGAAGGTTATGTGATGGGCGGTGGCCTGGGCTTGTTTATGGCAGCACCTTTCCGTTTAGTGACGCCATATTCACGTTTGGCCATGCCTGAAATCAATATCGGTTTGTATCCAGATGTGGGTGCAACCCGCTTTCTGGCGGATCGTGGTGCGATTGGTTTATTCACAGGCTTGACTGGTTCGATCATGACTGCTGCGGGTGCTTATGGGATTGGTTGGGCAACGCATATTTGTGATGCACAGCGTGATTCAGTGTTGGATAAAGTCATTAATATCGACTGGGAGCATTATCCTGCGGGTGACTTCCGTGCCATTGATGACACCCTGAACAGTATGCACCGTCCGGTAGGCCCGGGACCGCTACAAAACTCTCTGGACGTGATTCATAGTGTTTGCCGTGGCATCAACTTTGAGCATGATTATGAGTCGATTATTGGCCTGAGTGACGCACGCAGTGACTGGTTGCGTCAGGCCAGTGAAAACCTGAAAAAAGGTTCGCCAACTACTGCAGCCTTGACCTGGCTATTGTGGCAATGGGGTAAGCAGATACATTCCTGGAATGAAGTTTTCGAACTGGAAGTTCAGATCTCAGACTGGAAAATTCGTCATCATGACTTTGTTGAGGGTGTACGAGCACGTCTGGTCGACAAAGACCTTAGTCCTGAGTGGAAAAAAGGTGCAGATATGAGCTTGAAAGGGATCCTGTCTGGGAATCCTCCAGTTACGACTATTGAAAGCTGGAATGAGCTGCTCAAGCATTATGGTGTGATTTAAGCTTCAATGTCCGAAACACAATTTACAGATGAATACTGGATGCAGCGTGCTTACGAGCAGGCTGCACTTGCTGCTGCACAGGGAGAAATTCCTGTGGGGGCAATTATCGTCAGTCAGAATCAGATCATTGGCCAAGGATTTAATGCGCCCATCTCGTTGAATGATCCGACTGCGCATGCCGAAATTGTTGCACTACGTGATGCCTGTCAAAACATCCAAAATTATCGGTTACCTGATGATGCGGTGCTCTATGTGACTCTTGAGCCGTGCACCATGTGTGTCGGTGCACTGGTGCATTCGCGGGTTTCGCGAGTGGTATTTGGTGCATTTGAAGCGAAAGCGGGTTCATTGGTGAGTGCGCGTCAACTGTTTGAAACCGGTTATTATAATCACGTATTTCCTTTCCAGGCAGGCTGCATGCAGCAGCAATGTTCTGAACAGCTGAGTGCATTTTTTAAGTTGCGCCGCGAGCAGAAACGAGAACTCAAGTTACAAGAAAAGTTATTAAATACGCAGAAATAAATCTGCTTTATCCGCTAAAATTTGCTTACTTTCAAATATCTGCAATCTTCAGGAACAATAATGAACAGCATTCAAGTAAAAAAAGAATTTCCGGCAGCGCTTGATGATGTCTTTGATTTAATGTCTAAGCATGCCACCTATAATATTGCCTTCGCGCCGATGCAGGTTGAGCGGATCAAGGATTCTGCGGATGCTGAATATCCTGATGGACTTGGTTCAGTACGTGCAATGGGTGTGGGTCCAGTGAAGCCGCTGAAAGAACAAATTACCTTGTTCGAGCCAAATAATCGCATCGAATATCAGATTATTAAAAATCCATTGATCAAGCATCATTTAGGCATTATTGAATTTGAAGCACTGGCTGATGACAAAACGTTAGTAACTTATACGATTGAATTGCAGGCACGTGCGCCTTTTGTGAGTAAATTAATCCTTGCACAGTTACAGGCAGCGATTAAACTAGGCCTGACAAAACTCGCAAAATCTGTTTAAACAACAACGGGAAAGCAATGACAGTTCAAATTATTACCATTGATGGTCCAAGTGGGTCTGGCAAGGGCACGTTAGCAGCGAAACTGGCTGCACATTATCAGTTTCACTTATTGGATTCTGGTGCTTTATACCGCCTTTTGGGTTTGTCATTGCATCACCATGATTTGCTGGATTCGCTAGACACGAAATTGCCAGAATGCGTACAAATCGCAACAAATTTAGATATCCAGTTTGTCAGTACCGACACCGGGGTGCAGGTGTGGCTGGATGGTGAAGATGTGTCCCAAACTATTCGAACTGAACGGGTAGGAGAGTTTGCTTCAAAAGTTGCAGCAATTCCTGAGCTTAGAACAGCGATGGTTTCACGTCAGCATGCCTTTGCACAGGCGCCTGGTCTGGTAGCAGACGGACGTGATATGGCGACAAGTATCTTCCCGAATGCTCAGGCAAAAATATATTTGACGGCCTCGGCTGAATCACGCGCGCAAAGACGTGTAAAGCAGTTGCAGGGCATGGGGCTGGATGTTAAAATAAGCGACATTTTAGCTAATATCATCGCTCGCGATAAACGAGATACGGAACGCGCTGTCGCTCCACTCAAGCCTGCGGATGATGCTTACATTATCGATAGTTCAGATTTGAATATCGATGAAGTATTCCAGCTGATGACCACTTATGTGGATCAGCAGTTAGCAAATTAACCCAATTTTATCAGCAAACGCATAGCTTGATCAGTTTTATATGGACTATGTAGATGCTTAATTAAACCGGCCTTGTCTGATCCAAGACCGCTGACTTTATCGGAAATATCATGACCGAATCTTTTGCAGCCCTCTTTGAAGCAAGCGAATTAAACCTCAACGTTGAAAAGGGTGCAGTTATCCAGGGCGTTGTAGTAAGCATTGACTCTGATTGGGTAACTGTTGACACTGGCCTTAAATCTGAAGGCGTTGTTGACCGTGCTGAGTTCTTAAATGAACAGCGCGAACTTGAAGTTCAAGTTGGCGACACTGTAGACGTAGTTGTTGAAGCACTTGACAACGGTATGGGTCAAACAGTTCTTTCTCGCGAAAAAGCTAAACGCGCAGAAACTTGGACTAAACTTGAAAAAATCTTTGAAGACGGCGAAATCGTTACTGGTGTTATCTCTGGTAAAGTTAAAGGTGGTTTCACTGTTGACATCGGTCCAGTACGTGCGTTCCTTCCAGGTTCTTTAGTTGATACTCGTCCTATTCGTGATACTACTCACCTAGAAGGCAAAGAGTTAGAATTCAAAGTAATCAAACTTGACGCTAAACGTAACAACGTTGTTGTTTCACGTCGTGCTGTTATGGAAGCTGAATCTTCAGCTGACCGTGAAGCTCTTCTTGCTCAGCTTGAGGAAGGTCAAACAGTTACTGGTACGATCAAAAATCTTACTGACTACGGCGCATTCGTTGACCTTGGCGGTATTGATGGTCTTCTTCACATCACTGACATGGCTTGGAAACGTATCAAGCACCCTTCAGAAGTTGTTGAAGTGGGTCAAGAAGTTACTGTTAAAGTACTTAAATTCGACCGCGAACGTAACCGTGTTTCTCTAGGTCTTAAACAGCTTGGCGAAGATCCATGGTTAGCGATCATGAACCGTTACCCTAAAGGTTCAATCGTTAAAGCGCGCGTAACTAACCTGACTGACTACGGTTGTTTCGCTGAAATCGCTGAAGGCGTTGAAGGTTTAGTACACGTTTCAGAAATGGATCACACGAACAAAAACATCCACCCATCTAAAGTTGTTCAGATTGGTGACGAAGTTGATGTTATGGTTCTTGAAGTTGATGAAGAACGTCGTCGTATTTCTCTTGGTATCAAACAAACTCGTGCTAACCCATGGGAAGAGTTTGCTAAAGATCACGACAAAGGCGAAAAAGTTTCTGGTACGATCAAATCTATCACTGACTTCGGTATCTTCATCGGTTTGCCAGGCGGTATCGACGGACTAGTTCACTTGTCTGATATTTCTTGGAACGAACAAGGCGAAGAAGCGATTCGTCGTTACAAGAAAGGCGACACTGTTGAAGCAGTTATCCTTTCTGTAGACGCTGAAGGCAACCGTATCAGCCTTGGCATCAAGCAAATGAACAACGATCCGTTCAATGACTTCCTTGCTGCTAACGAACGCGGTGCGTTGGTTAAAGGTACTGTAACTGCAGTTGACGCTAAAGGCGCGACTGTTAAGTTAGCTGACGAAGTTGAAGCGACTCTGAAAGCATCTGAAATCAACCGCGACCGCGTTGAAGATGCAACTAAGTTCCTTGAAGTTGGTCAAGAAGTTGAAGCGAAGATCATCAACGTAGATCGTAAATCTCGCGCAATCAACTTGTCTATCAAAGCGAAAGACGAAGCTGAAGAGAAAGAAGCAGTTGCTAACTTGAAAACAGCTCCTGCTGGTCAAGACAATGGTCCTAAGACGATTGGTGACCTGATCAAAGCTCAAATGGGCAACTAAGTAAGCGTTTGAATTGTATTGTTAATGTAAATTAACTAATACTTTTTATACAAATACTGTAAACGGTAGCGTAGTATTTAATTATTGCGCTACCGTTTTGTATTTAAACAGGTTATTATCGGGAAATAGATCCCAAGTAGCTTGATAATTAAAGAGGTCGCAGATGACTACTGAAGCACTTAATAAGTCTGACTTAATAGAGCGTATTGCGTTAAAAAATCCGCATTTGGCTGAGCCTTTAGTGGAAGAAGCAGTTAAAATTATGATTGATCAAATGATAGAAGCATTATCAACTGACAATCGTATCGAGATTCGTGGATTTGGTAGTTTTGCATTGCATCACCGTGAACCGCGCGTAGGTCGTAACCCTAAAACTGGTAAATCAGTAGAAGTGGCTGCAAAAGCAGTTCCGCACTTTAAACCAGGCAAGGCACTTCGTGACGCTGTGAACGAGTCTGCACAAAAATAATTGTAAATATTTTGCGGGGTGTTCATGCGTTACGTTCTGGTCATTCTTTTATTGGTACTGTTTGGTTATTCATTAGCTTTGGTTTTGCAAAACGGTACCGAATTGTCAGTGGACTTGTTATTTACTCAAGTTCCCGCAATGCGCCTGGGATTATTACTTCTCCTCACGTTATCTTTAGGTGTCGTTTTGGGCCTGTTATTGGGCGTTCAGATCTTCCGGGTTTTTCAGACGAATTGGGAAATTAAACGACTGCGTAAAGACATTGAACATCTACGTAAGGAACAGTTGAATACAGCCAAGTTAATGGCCGCTGAAGCAGCAGCCCATACCCGGCATGAAAAAACTGTATTAGATATTACCAATGAAAATCAAAGCCCATTATAATGGGCTTATTTTTTGCCTATATGAAGGGGTAATCTCTTGAGTATCATCGTCGCACTAGATGCCAAAAGCCAATTTGATGCCTTAGCCATTGCAGAACAGTTAGATCCTGCCTTGTGTCGACTTAAAGTTGGTAAAGAGTTATTTACCCATGAAGGTCCAATCATTGTCAAAGCGCTTCAAGATAGAGGCTTTGATGTATTTTTGGATCTGAAATTTCATGATATTCCAAATACAACAGCACAGGCAGTATGCGCGGCAGCAGATTTGGGTGTGTGGATGGTCAATGTGCATGCCTCAGGTGGCCGCAAGATGATGGAAACCTGTGTAGAGCGTTTACAAGCGGGTAATTATAAAACTCAGTTGATTGCAGTGACTGTATTGACGTCAATGGGCCGTGAAGACTTGAAAGATATTGGTCTGGATATTGAGCCAAATGAGCATGTAAAACGTCTGGCACAACTGACAAAAGACAGTGGTCTAGATGGGGTGGTTTGCTCAGCTCAAGAAGCGAAAATGTTACGTGAAACGATTGGAAAAGACTTTGCATTAGTGACACCCGGCATTCGTCCAGAAGGGTCGAATGCAGATGACCAGAAACGTATTGTGACACCGAAACAGGCAATGCTAGATGGCTCAACACATCTGGTAATTGGTCGCCCGATTACCCAGTCTAAAAATATGCGTCAGACTTTGAAAGATATTTTGGCAACGCTTTAATACGGTTTGAATGACAAAAAGCCTTTCAGTTGAAAGGCTTTTTTTATATATTGAAAAAATGGTTATAAAATAAAAAGGAAAAATGATGACTTCATCTGAACCACAATTATAAAAAGTACAGAATGACGTGATTCAAAATATTCAACAGGCAGAACAGCTTAAGCAACAAGAATAGCAACAACAGCAGGCAAGCTCAGCAGATCGGACAGCGGGGATCGATGTGGTCAGTTTGGCATCTGATGCCATCAGTCTTGCTTCGGATGTTATTGAAACAGTAGGCGATGCCTTAAGTGATATTGATTTAAGTTTTTAGTCAGCCCTCTCGGCCTACTTGCTTGTGCTTCGTTTTAAAATTCTGCTTTTAAACTGAATCAGGGAGGAGAGTTCCTCTTTATAAAAGAGGAATTTAGTGAGATTGAGAAAGTGATAAAGTAATTAAATCGCTGCCAGTACACTCACCATGACTGGTGCTAACAGTGACAAAATAAAACCACTGACCATGGCATGTGGAATAAAATCATGCCCACAGGCCTGTTTAACCATCGGTAGAGTCACATCCATCGCAGTTGCACCCGCTGCGGAAATGGCGGATCTTGGGTATCTCCAGCCCATACAATACATGAGTAAGATGGCAAAAATTTCTCTAAACAGGTCATTCATTAGCGCGATACTGCCGAGTTCTGCATTTCGAAGTTCTGTTACGACAACACCTGACATTGAGTAAAATCCATAGCCTTGTGACAGCATGATCAAATCTTTTAGACTGATGTCGGTGTTCCAGAATGAATAAAGCATGACTGCAAATAATGAACCAAAAATACAACCAATCGGAACTAAGAGAATTTTAAAATTTAACCAGGAACGATCTAAAGGTGAATAAGCCAGATCCAGGCCAATCATGAACATAAATACCAGCAACAAATGCCAGGTGCTGATTTGCACGGATAGATCAAATAGATTCAAGCCCGTATGTAAACAATATCCGCCTGCGAGAGCCAAAAAGGCATAGCTCATGTTCAGTAGGGATTTAAGCACCAGGTCGACGGATACCCGACCGGAACTAGGAGGATAACCTGCCCATTTAAATAGTAGATAGCAAAATGCAAAAGCACCGAGCGAGGTCAGAAAGGCAATGCTGATCGACGTACTCAAAATCTGGAGAGGATGCTGCAATTCATCTACCAATTGTGAAAATTCAAAGGCAATTGCAATCAATAAAACATAGCTAAAATAGGGCAATAGCTTGAAACAGATTTTAATAATCGAAAGCGGAATTTGTTTTGCCATGGCAAAACCGAGTGCTAGACAGAATAGAAGCTGAAAGATAAGCCAAAGCGATTGCATAAATTTAATGGATTGAAAAAATTACCTATAAATTATGCCACCGCTTGATGTCAGATGGTAAAAGCTTTTAGGCGACTTTATTCAATAATCGATAATCTGTGGCATTTGGCATTTGGCATTTGGCATTTGGCATTTGGCATTTGGCATTTGGCATTTGGCTTTTTGGTTTTGAGCCAGTATTTCCAGGTATAAGTTGGCCATAAGGCAAAGTTCTTGCCACCTTCCTGCTGATACCAGTTGACACAGCCAGATTGCCACACGGTCTTTTCAAACATATGTTGCACCTGCTGATTAAATGTATCTTGTGCCTGGTCTTTAACCATAATGGCATCGCTTTGGGATTGATCGACCAGTTGCATCAATTGCAAAATATATTCAACTTGTGCCTCAATCATAAAAATGACAGAATTGTGTGCCAATAGGGTATTTGGCCCCAGTAACTGAAACAGGTTTGGAAAGTCTTTCACGCAAATTCCATAATAGCTTTCAGCACCTTGTTTCCACATTTCATTCAGTTCTACGCCATCAAGCCCGGGTACATTGAAAATTCTTCATATAGATACGTGGATCGGTAATGAATCCGGTGCCATAAATCAGACAGTCAATCGGCCGCTCTTTTCCATCTTGTGTAATGATACTGTGTTCAGTCAGTTCCTGAATCTTCTCGGTCACCAGTTCCACATTATGGCGGTTAAACGTCGGGAAGTATTTATTTGAAACCAGAATACGTTTGCAGCCCATGATGTAATCGGGAGTTAGTTTCTTGGCCAATTCAGGGTTTTTGACCTCATATTTAATGAATAGTTCTGCCAGTTTTTGGGTGAATTTCATAATGCCCGGTTTGACAATCGGTACCACACGCGATTCATTTGACCAATACAGGCGGGCACGGTGTAGCTTTCTAAACCAGTCATATTTTTTAAAGAGTTTCTTTTCAAGATTCGGGTAGGCACGTTCATCCCGAGGAATGACCCAAGCCGCAGTACGTTGCATGACATACAGTTGTTTGCATTTCGGGGCAATTTCCGGAATATATTGAATGGCGCTGCCACCTGTTCCAATCGATGCGACATTTTTGCCAGTCGGGTCATAAGTGTGATCCAATTGCGCAGAATGAAAGACTTTGCCTTGGAATTTCTCAATACCGAGAATATCTGGGATTTGCGGAATATGTAAAGGTCCGGAAGCGAATATAACAAACTGGGCTTCAAGGATACTTTGATCCTGTAGCTGTAATTGCCATAGACAGCGTTCTGCCTGGTAATGTGCTGCCAGTACTTCGGTATTTAAACGGCAAAAAGCACGCAGGTTATAATCGGTCACCAGATCCTGAATATAAGAAAATATCTCGGGTGCTTCCGCATAACGTTTGGACCAATTGCTTTTCGGTGCAAATGACAAGGAATATAAATGTGATTGCACATCACAGGCTGCTCCAGGGTACTGATTGTCCCGCCAGGTTCCGCCAAAATCGCTACCTTTTTCAAGAATAATAAAATCATAAATACCATGCTGTTGTAAACGTATTGCCATGGCAATCCCTCCGCAACCAGCTCCAATAATGGCAACTTTGGTATGAGGGGGGGAGCGTGTAGCGGTGGCATGATCTAGCATCACTACATTCCTTACTTATTTTAATATTGGATATTTATCGTAATTTGCTCCCTGGTGATTAGACAGAAAATTGATCTAAACGGCAATAGCCGACACATTATTTTTATAGTACAACTAGAGCAATCACATTGTATTTGTATGGTTATGAAACGTTCTGTTCTCAGTCTGATGTATTTGATTCAAGGGATGCGCAAGGCTGGCATGGAAGTCGATCAGAAACTGCAAAACATTGGGCTGCGTGTAGATGCCTTTGATCCAAGTTCGGTGATCCATCCGAGTCTGGAACATGATGTGCTTAAGGTGGTGGGACAGGAAATCCAACCTGAACAGGGATTATTGATTGGTCAGCATTATGCTTTGGCAGGTTATGGTCCCTTACTCATGTTGCTGGTGACCAGTCCTACAGTACGCGATGCACTGAACCAGGTGATCCGTTTTCAGCAGTTGACCCATTTGACCGGTCAGTTGGATTTGCAGCAAAGCGAGCATCATAGCGCGCTGTGTTATCGAGCAAAGCAGCAGGATGATCATTTGGGAATGTTGCTGGCACAGGCGGAGATTTCCGGAACGTTTAAGTTTATCCGGGAAATTTACAAATTGATGGGCTTATCCAAACCTGATTTGCGGATCGAGTTGCCATTTGCCTATCCAGAAGATCTGAATACCTTAAAGGTCTACCATGATTATTATGGAACACAGGTACAGTTTGATGCATCTCGGGCAGCATTCTGGTTTGATGAAGCAGTGTTGGATATTAAAATTCCTTCTGCAGATGCGGTCACTTTTGCTGTCTATGAAGCCAAATGTCTGGCTGAACTGGAACGCTTGCAACAGGATGAGCAGACGCCGACTGTGGTGCAGCGCGTGCAGGATTATCTGGAGATCCAAAGCGGCCTGATGCCGAGCATGGCTGAAACGGCACAGGCGCTGAATATCCCGGAACGAACCTTACGGCATCAGTTACAGCAGTGTGATACCAGTTATAAGCAGATTCGCGAAGAAATTATTAAAGATAAAGCTTTGCGACTGATTGAATACAAACAGTATTCGATTGAAATGATTGCAGAATTATTAGGCTATTCCGAGCCGGCTGCTTTTAACCATGCCTTTAAACGCTGGTTTGGGCAAAGTCCTCGGCAATATATAAAATAGCCTAAGCTTGTTTATGCCAAAGTGTTATAGCGTGTTGATTAAACTCCGCTATAATTAAATTGATCCCAAATAGTACGAAATTCTATGTCCGATTTTAATTCACAGCACAGCACCGCTTTTAGTCCGATTTCTCCTGCAGAACGTTATGCACAAGCGATCTCTTCGGGACAGTTTATGCCTGATGAAGCACAGGCAATGGCAGTACATGAACTGAATCGTGTCTGGCTGGAATTGATTCAGCGTTTTAAGGCATCGAAAAAAGCATTTCGCCGCTTTCGCCGTCAGACATCTCCCAAAGGCGTCTATATGTGGGGCGGAGTAGGACGTGGCAAAACCTGGCTCATGGATCAGTTTTACGATTCGATTCCGTTTCGCCGTAAAACCCGGATGCATTTTCACCATTTTATGCAGCATGTGCATCGTGAGTTAAACAAATTATCCGGACAGCGTAACCCGCTAGATATCGTGGCGGATCGGATTTATAAAGAAGCCGTCATCATCTGTTTTGATGAATTCTTTGTATCCAATGTGACGGATGCGATGATCTTGAGTGATCTGTTCCAGAAGCTGTTTGAACGCGGTATTACCTTGGTCGCGACTTCGAATATCGCACCGGACGGTTTATATAAAAACGGCATTCACCGTGACCGTTTTATGCCTACCATCGAACTGGTCAAGAAAAACTGTGTGGTATTAAATGTTGATGCCGGAGTCGATTACCGTCTACGGGTTCTAAAACAGGCACAACTGTTTAAATTCCCGTTGACCCATGATCATAAAAACTGGATTGCACAACGTTTTAGCGCTTTGACTCAGACACAGACCTGTTCTGAAGAGCCGATTATTATCAACAACCGTATTGTTGAAACCGTGTCACATACTGAAGATGTATTGTGGTGCGAGTTTTCTGAGCTGTGTTTAAAACCACGAAGCCCGGCTGATTTTATTGAAATCGCCAATATTTATAATACGGTTTTGGTCAGCAATGTGCCGCACCTGACCGATTTCCTGAATGATGGAACACGCCGTTTTATTTATCTGGTGGATGAATTTTATGACCGCGGCGTCAAGTTGCTCTTAACCTCGGAAGATAATATCGTGGATATTTACGAGGGTGAGAAACTGGCCTTTGAAATTGAACGGACCCGTTCCCGTTTGCTGGAAATGCAGTCAGATGAATACCTGAATTCTGAACATCGCCAGATTGAGAAAATCGCCTCCGTGAACGGAGAGTAAGAATAAAAGCGCTGGTTATTTACTGGCGCTTTTTTTTATAAAAATAGGTACTTAAATTATCGACAAGCCTGATCAAACATGGCTTAATCTTGATCTAAATATGATCGTGTATAACTAAAATGCATAATTTTTACTCGAAAATCTGAACTTAAGTCTAATTTCTACATTTCGAAAACTTTATACACTGTCATTAGGGTATTTAGCAGAATGATATCTATTTGTAACTGAGAAATATCAAATATGTTTATGAGGGTATTCATATTGGAAAAAATGCTCAGTATTTAGCAATGTGATAATACTATTCAGCTAGATTTTAATCGGTATACTAGAATCTCTTGTATAAAAAGTAGCAATATCAGGAAAGACAATGACTGCACGTATTCAAAAAGGCAAGTTAGCGATTGCTAAAGAACTTTACGATTTCATCGAAAATGAAGCACTACCAGGTTCTGGTTTAGACAGCGAAACATACTGGAAAAACTTTGAACAAGTCGTTGTTGATCTTAGCCCTAAAAATAAAGCACTTTTGGCTAAGCGTGATGACATTCAGGCGAAAATTGATGAATGGCACCGCAATAACACATTTGAATTACAAGCTTACAAAGCTTTCTTGACTGAAATTGGCTACTTGTTACCAGAAGTAGAAGATTTTCAAATCAGCACTGAAAATGTAGACGAAGAAATTGCAATACTGGCAGGTCCACAGTTGGTGGTACCAGTACGTAATGCACGTTACTGCTTGAACGCTGCAAACGCACGTTGGGGTTCTTTGTACGATGCACTTTACGGTTTCGATGTCATCTCTGAAGAAGATGGTGCGGAAAAAGGCAAAGGTTATAACCCGAAACGTGGTGAAAAAGTTGTCGCATTTGCCAAGAATTTCCTCGACGAAACTTTCCCACTGGCACAAGGTTCGCATGCGGACGCAACTCAATACGCAGTTGAAGCTAATGCACTGGTTGTTACCCTAAAAGACGGTTCAAAAACAACTGTGGCAGATGCGGCTAAATTCGTTGGCTACAATGGCGAAGCTTCAGCACCGACTGAAATCGTATTTAAAAATAATGGTCTGCACGCTATTGTGCAAATTGATGCCAGCAGCCCGATTGGCCAAACTGATGCCGCTGGTGTAAAAGATGTGGTTCTTGAAGCTGCGGTTACGACCATTCAGGACTTGGAAGACTCGATTGCAGCCGTTGACGCTGAAGAAAAAGTGGAAGGCTACCGTAACTGGTTAGGCCTAATGAAAGGTACTTTAGAGGAGTCTATTGAGAAAAACGGTAAAACTGTTACCCGTAAACTGAATGAAGACCGTACTTTCAAAAATGTAGAAGGTGGTGAAACTAAAGTTCACGGCCGTTCATTGATGTTGCTACGTAATGTTGGTCATTTAATGACGAACCCTGCGATTCTGGTAGATGGCGCAGAAATCTATGAAGGCATCATGGATGCATTGGTTACGCCATTATTGTCTTTTGCAGACATCAAAGGTGAAAACACCATCAAGAACTCGCGTCAAGGTTCAATGTATATCGTTAAGCCGAAAATGCATGGTCCTGAAGAAGTGGCATTTGCCGTTGAATTGTTTGAACGTGCAGAACAGGCACTCGGCTTACCTGCAAAAACTTTAAAAATCGGGATTATGGATGAAGAACGTCGTACTTCTGTGAACTTGAAGAACTGTATTGCACAAGCCAAAGATCGTACTATCTTCATCAATACAGGTTTCATGGACCGTACTGGTGACGAAATCCATACCTTTATGGAAGCTGGTCCATTCGTTCGTAAAGGCGAAGTAAAAGGCCAAATCTGGTTCCCGGCTTATGAAAACCGTAACGTGATGATTGGTCTGCAAGCAGGTTTACGTGGTAAAGCACAGATTGGTAAAGGCATGTGGCCAAAGCCAGACATGCTGCTTGACATGTACAAAACCAAAACTGAACATCCTGAAGCGGGGGCGAGCTGTGCATGGGTTCCATCACCTACAGGTGCGGTGATTCACGCGATTCACTATCACCAGATTAATGTTGCAGACCGTCAGCAAGAGCTATTGTCGACTCAACCTTTATCTCTGGATGATTTGTTGACACCGCCATTGGCGAAAGACACCAACTGGTCTGAAGAAGAAAAAACCAAAGAACTCGAAAATAACTGTCAAGGTATCTTGGGTTATGTCGTTCGTTGGGTAGATTTGGGTGTAGGTTGTTCTAAAGTGCCAGACATCAATGATGTCGGTTTAATGGAAGATCGTGCGACTCTACGTATTTCTTCACAACACGTTGCGAACTGGTTGCGTCACGGTATCGTAAGTCGTGAGCAAGTAGAAGAAGTGATGCAACGTATGGCGAAAATTGTGGATGAGCAAAATGCCAATGATCCACTGTATACGCCAATGTCTGCTGACTTTGCCAACAATATTGCGTTCCAGGCAGCATCTGACCTGATTTTTAAAGGTGGTGAGCAGCCATCAGGTTATACCGAGCCGCTTCTGCACGCAGCGCGTTTAAAGTTAAAAGGTTATACAGGTGACTAATCCTGTCTAGCTTAAAAAAGCCTCTTCGGAGGCTTTTTTATTGTCTAATGGTAAGCCGCTGTCGTTCTGACTAGAAATTTTCCAGCCGAACTCTTAAAGTGGGGCAAAGCATGCGAGGAAACAATAAAATGACAACAGTATATCAAAATTTAGATCAGCAATTTATTCATGGCCAGTGGCAAGGCGGTACTTCAACCAGAACAATAAAAAATATCAATCCCTATACCCAGAGCGAAATTTTTAGCATGGCAGCTGCCAGTTCTGTCGATGTAGACAGTGCTTATACCGCAGCAGAGCAGGCTTTTCAGCAGGGTGTTTTGAATTCCACTGAAGTACGAAAGACAGTGTTGCAAAATGTGATCACAATTATTCAGCAGCGTCGTGATGAAATCATTGACTGGCTGATTATTGAATCAGGCAGTACACGTATTAAAGCTGGCGTTGAGGTAGATGCTGCTCTGGGCATCATTCTGGAAAGTCTGGCTTTTCCAGATCAGATCCAAACTGAACAGCTGGAAAGCAAAGATCCAGCACGTAAAAGTTTAGTTTTGCGTAAGCCTTTAGGCGTGATTGCTGTCATTAGTCCATGGAACTTTCCATTTCATTTATCCTTACGCTCAGTGGCTACTGCAATTGCCTGTGGCAATACCGTTGTATTGAAGCCGGCCAGTGATACGCCGGTGACTGGCGGCACCTTAATCGGCAAGCTATTTGAAGAAGCAGGTTTGCCTGCAGGTACACTGAATATTGTTGCCGGTGCTGGCAGTGAAATCGGGGATTATTTTGTTGAGCATTCAGTGCCGAAAATGATTTCATTTACCGGTTCGACTGAAGTGGGGAAAAGTGTCGGTAGCAAAGCCTTGGCTAGTCCCCGCATCAAACGTCTGGCACTTGAACTGGGTGGCAATGCGCCTTTGGTCATTCTGGATGATGCCGATCTTGATCTAGCAGTTGAACTGACGCTGATGGGGCGTTTTATGCATCAGGGACAAATTTGCATGAGTACCAATCGGGTTATTGTCGATGCCTCTATTTATGATGCCTATGTAGATAAGCTTCTGGATCGGATCAAAATGATTCCGGTGGGTGATCCAAATCTGGAAGATACCATGATCGGTCCGATCATTAACCAGAGTCAGGTTAAAAAGCATCAACAGATCATTCAAACGGGCAGCGAGCAGGGCGCGCAACTGGTCTATGAAGGAGGAATTGAAGGGAATCTGGTTTCTCCGCATATTTTTATTGATGTTGCGGAAGATTCCGATCTGGCGCAGCAAGAAAGCTTCGGTCCGATTTTACCTATCTTAAAAGCCCGGGATGAAGCACATGCTTTAAACCTAGCCAATGCGACCGAGTTTGGCTTATCCAGTGCAGTATGTACCTCAAACATGGAGCGAGGCTGCGCGTTTGCGGCACAACTGGATATTGGGATGACACATATTAATGGCATTAGTGTTGCAGACCAGTCAAATGCACCCTTTGGTGGCGAGAAAAATTCAGGATTGGGTCGTTTTAATGGCCGCTGGATTTTTGAGGAATTTACCCGGACACATTGGTTGACTGTCCCGAATTCATAACAGTCAACACGCCTAAAACTATAGAAATACGACAGGCTTCGACTTGGCAGCACGGTATAATCTAATGGTCGAATGATTTACATATATGAGCCATGTGCGCCAATTTTAAGCCTTTAACCTTAGAGCAGTTGCATAATCTGGGATTGCCAGAAATTCCTTTTGAATATCCAGAGGAGGTTTATCCCAATTATGCTACACCGCTTTTGTTTCATTCAGCTCAAGGACTGGAATGGCGTCCTGTGAATTTTGGACTCATTCCGAAATGGGCAGAAGACAAAACTATAGGCACCAAGACCTATAACGCCAGAAATGAAACCTTACTGCAAAGGCCCACCTTCGCTGAAGCCACCGCCAAATGTCATTTTGGCGTCATTCCGGTATCGGAATTTTATGAGTCCAAATATTTTGACAATAAACCGCAGCGTTGGGGTGTAAGACGTAAAGATGGTCAGGCGACTTTTATTGCAGCTGTGTATGAGATTGCTCGGGTACAAGGTGAAATTGTACGCTCTGCCAGTATGATTACCATGGATGCAATTGACCATCCCATGATGAAGGAGTTTCATGAGCCGGGTAATATCAAACGCTCGGTTATTGTGATTCCACAGCAGCGACTGCAAGAATGGCTAACGCTAAGGCATCCGGATATTCGTAGCTTTGTAGAGGGCTTTCCGGTAGAAGATTTTGAATGCTCACATGTACCAAAAGAAAAAATCAAAAAAGTCAGTCCACAACTGAACTTTTTTGATTTTTAGAAAGCTCTGGCGAATTATTTATTATTATAAAGTATGCGCCAATTCGCCAGCGTCTATTTAAAATAAAAAGTAGGTCTTTAACGAGCTAAATTTTTGAAAATATGACGTAAACTTTCCATGGTTTTTTCAATTTGCAAAGGCGTCAGGCCTTCAAATGACTGTTCCAGTACGACATTGGTCAGATCATTGATCTTATGTGTCATTTGCATGCCTTTGTCAGTCAAAAATACTCGGGTAATCCGTGCGTCATCCTCACATGAATAGGTTTCAACCAGACCTTCGTCTTTTAAGCGGTAGACAATTTTAGTCGTGGTCGACATTTTAGAAACAACCATCTCTGACAAATCAGAAACACTGGCATGCGGTTTGGCTTTTAGTGCAAGAAGGATGCGGCGGCGGGAATTGTCAACACCATACTTTTTTAGTGCATGATCGACATTAACGACGTATTGAGCATGAACCTGAGTTACCCAATAATATGGAAAGTTTTCTAAATTAAATTCTTCCGTACACGGCAAAAATTTTGCATATTTCTTAGTCATGAAATGTTCCTTGTATTTATTTTTCTAGGGCCCGTTCATTTTATGAAAAAGTTTATGCATATTTCAACCTTTATTTTAAAAATGTTAAAGCGCTAACACTTTTTAGTTTTGCTTAACATCCCAAGGAGTTGATCAGTTCTGCATGTGAGCCTTATCTGGCGCGAAGATTGTTCTTTAAAATCGGATGAAAGGCGATAATATTTTGTATAAATTTAATTCCTCATTATGTATTTCGTGAGTAGAAATGTTTTCCAAGACTTTTTATTGTTCTTAAGCAGCCTGTCTGAATAGGTTTTAATGCAAATAATTGTATTTCAATAAATTAATCGATTTAAGAAATATAGGGTGATTGAGTGGTTTTAGTCAATATAGTAAATGATTATTTACAGCTATATTTTTAAGTGATTGTTCTTTCAATAAAAAAATAGTTTATGCTCTAATCTTTAAGTGACCTTAAAAGTAATGGTCTAATCAAACTAAATTCTGTTTATTTTTAATTCAATTTGAATAAATGATGTAGAAAAAATTAAAATTAATCAGTTTCAGCATCAATCAGTTGATCATAAAAGTCTCAATAAAATCATGATCATGTAATTTTTTTGTAAATTAATACATTACAAAATACTCAGTTTATGCATAATGGAATAGTCTTAAGTTGCATAGGTTAAATTTTAATGGATCCCTCGCCGTGCGTTGATCTTCCATCTCTATTTCTAGCTTACTCGAACGGGGTCATTCTCTAATGGAATTTTTATTAGATCCCGGAATCTGGGTAGGTTTAATTACTCTTATTATTCTTGAAATTGTTTTAGGTATTGATAACCTAGTCTTCATTGCCATTCTGGCTGAAAAACTTCCTCCTGAACAACGCGATAAAGCACGTGTTATTGGTTTGTCTCTCGCATTATTCATGCGTCTAGGCCTGTTATTTGCCATTGCCTGGTTGGTCACTTTGACACAACCATTGATTACTGTGTTTGACTGGACCTTCTCCGGTCGGGACCTGATCTTGTTATTTGGTGGCTTGTTCCTGGTGTATAAGGCCGTTACTGAGCTGCATGAAAAGATTGAAGGTAAACCTGAAGTCACAGTGTCTACCAATGTGGTATATGCAAGTTTCACTGCTGTTGTTGCACAGATTGTTGTTTTAGATGCTGTTTTCTCTTTAGATTCAGTGATTACCGCCATTGGTATGGTCGACAATATTTATGTCATGATGGCTGCCATGATTGTCGCAATGGGCGTGATGCTACTGGCATCGAAACCATTGACCAATTTTGTGAACCGTCATCCAACCGTGGTGATTCTGTGTTTAAGCTTCCTACTTTTGATTGGTATCAGTCTAATTGCAGAAGGTTTTGGTTTCCATATTCCTAAAGGCTATATCTATTCAGGTATTGGTGTTGCGATCATAATTGAAGCATTTAACCAGTTTGGTCAGCGTAATGCTGCTAAACATGAATCTAAGATTCCTTTGCGTCATCGTACGGCTGACTCGATCCTAAAGTTAATGGGTGGCAAGTTAGAGACGACAGATACTCAAAATAATGAGGCACAAGAAACCTTTGCAGATGAAGAGCGCTATATGATTGGTGGGGTACTTACCCTTGCAGAGCGTTCAGTCGCTTCGATCATGACGCCGCGCGGTCAGATTTCATGGGTTGATCTGGAAGATAGCCCAGAACAGATCCGTGAAAAAATTCTATCTGTTCCACACAGTCTGTTCCCGGTATGTCGCGGTAGCCTAGATAAGGTGATTAGCGTAGTACGTGCCAAAGAATTATTGGATGTACTGGAAGAGCCGGAAGAATTAAAAGCACTGATTAAACGTCATCGCCCAATTTATATCTTTGAAAAAATGAAAGTTATTGACGCAATCAATACCTTGCGTACCTCTAAAGGTTCTTTGGTCTTGGTGAGTGATGAGTTTGGTAATGTGCAGGGTCTGATTTCACCGCTAGATGTGTTTGAAGCAATTGCCGGTGAATTCCCGGATGCTGATGAACAGCTAGATCTAGTTAAAATCGATGATACGCACTGGATTGCATCGGGCATGTTAGATCTTTATCAGCTTGAACTGGAACTTGGCATGATTGATCTGATTGATGAAGATGCCGGTTATATCAGTGTTGCGGGTTTGATTCTGGATAAAACCAACAGTACGGTTGACGTGGGCACCGAGTTAAATTATCAAGGTGTACAGTTCAAAGTCACTGAAATTGAAAGCAATCGTATCAAGTCGGTCAGCATTCATTACGCAGGTTAAATAGGTGTTTTAAACACGTTATTTATTCAAATCTTAAAAGTCAGTTGCTTTAGTGGCAGCTGGCTTTTTTAATGCATATTTGTAAAGCTGACTTATTGAAATCAAAGTTAGCTCATTGTTTGAACTGATTTTTATTAGTCTATTCATACTATTAGTCATGTTCCCGATTGAGCTGAATATCCTAGTATTGCACTGAAATTTTAAAGCCGAAAAAGTCAAATCAGCAATCAAAAATAAGCATGATCAGGCTTTAAATATTGATTTATGTAACCTGTTAATCAAAACTTAAAAGTCATATTTAAATACTGACAAAAAATTGAACTACAATTCACATGAACTAGATTTGCGTGATGCAAACAGATCTTAAGTAAAATGGAAACCGTTTGTGTGGAAATCACTAGATAAGTTGTATAAAGCCTACTCAGTTCAGAATAAAACTACTCAAAAATGATCTCCGAAAGAGCTAGGCAGAACATTTCTAAGGAGATCAATAAAGCAAATGAGTAGGATCAATCTAGGGCCTGTCATCAATTAGCTTGAGAAAATCTAATCTGTCCTCATTATTTTTTCATGACTAAACGCTATGCATTAAGAGATGATCAGTGGGAACGGATCAAGGATCTGTTGCCTGGACGGCCGGGTACTGTTGGAGTAACCGCCAAAGACAACCGATTATTTGTTGAGGCAATACTCTATCGTTATCGTTCAGGTATTCCGTGGCGAGACTTACCCGAACGGTTCGGTGATTTTAGAGTCGTACATACCCGTTTTAGCCGTTGGGCTAAAACAGGCGTGTGGCAGAGAGTTTTTGAAGTGCTATCACATGACAGTGATAATGAATATGCCATGCTGGACTCAACCATTGTGCGCGCTCATCAACACAGTGCCGGAAAAAAAAGAACAGGCGATCGGACGCAGTAAAGGTGGCTTAAGTACCAAAATTCATGCCCGTACTGATGCTTTAGGCAACCCAACAGGATTTTATCTCACTGCCGGGCAGGCCCATGACTTGAACGGTGCCGATGTGTTACTGGACTTATCGTTAAGCCAAACATGGCTTATGGATAAAGCCTACAATTCCAGGGATCGAGTGATTGATCCGATTCATAAGATCAATGGTCAAGTCGTGATGCCATCCAAAAGTAACGCGATTGATCAGCGTGATTATGACCAACATCTTTATAAGGCAAGACATCTGATCGAGAATTTCTTCGCCAAGCTCAAGCAGTATCGAGGTATTGCTACGCGCTATGATAAATTGGCTCAAAACTTCCTGTCAGCGATCTACCTTGCCTCAATCATGATATGGCTTAATTGATGACACGCCCTAAATAGGGATGATTATCTATTAAAGAGAATAAACACCCATGAAGTGACCCGTAAACTAAATGGATTCTGGCAGAATTTTAAAGTTGGCGTATTGTCGGATTGTTTCAGTATTGAGTTGATGGATTTCATCCAGAAAGGCGACATTAAAACAGCCTAACTGTTGCGCAGGTTCAAATGCCAATTGACCGGCAATTGCAAAATGTACATGCGCAGTCAATGCAGCAAGGACGGGAGACGTTACTGCACTATATGCAGCAATCAGTGCACCGAGCGCACATCCCATCGCCGTGATTCGGGGCTGTAAAGCAGAACCGCCTGACACCTGTATCACAGGATAGTCTTTCGAAATAATGTAATCAGATTCACCGGAGATTGCGATACATTCACAATGATCCAGCAAACTTCGCGCCTGTAAATAAACATCCGCACTGTCTACTGTGCTGTCTACACCCTTGGACTCGATCTGCTTGCCAGCCAAAGCACCAATTTCAGAAGCATTGCCTCGTAAAATCGTAGGCTGGGAATGCATCAACTGATCTACGACGCCAGAACGCCAGCGCAGAACTGTTCCATAACCGACCGGATCAAGCACCCACGGTTTTTGCAATTGATGTGCAGTTTTCGCAGCAATCTGCATCGCCTGAACCTGCTCGGTAGTTGGTGTACCCAGATTCAGACTGATTGCTGCTGCAATCTTGGCAAAACTTTCAGCTTCAAAAGGATTGTCGATCATGGCCGGAGAAGCATGTGCAGCCAGTACAATATTGGCGACATAGTTGCTGGCCACCGTATTGGTCATGATATGCACCAGGGGTTGCTGTTGCTGAAGTTTCAACCAGGCTTCACAGATCTGGTCCAGAAGTGTTTGCTGTAATGCTTGCATCGAAGTAGTCATCGTGGTCATTTAGAATAGGAGAAAGATTCGTTGTATTCGGTCAGCGGGTAAAATAATGGTCTTGATGCTTGCAGCTACGACAGAACAGGCTGACATAGTCACTGGCATCATAATCCACCGACAGTTCCTGTGAGCCGCAGTGCATACAACGTTTCTGGGAATAAAATTTCAGGCGAGGTTCGATCTTGTGCCACGAACGCCACACCGGCTGAAAGAAGATATTTTCATCATAGCCCAAAAACCGATAAAACAGGATTTCGCTCATCTTGCTGAATGCCAGTTGCGGTGGACGCGGCAGGGTAGAGGTTTCCCATTTTTCTGTAACTGAACGTTCGCGGTACTGCTGCAAGGTTTTTTTCAGCAGATTGGTATTAATAAAGTTTTCATTGCGGGGCTTGAGGGCTTTTTGTTTATATAGATATTCCAGCCCGGTCTGCACCAGATAATAAATCTGACCCACAGCCAGTACATCCAAAAGACGATAGCAAAAGGTCTGAAAGCTCTGATTTCCGGCAATTTGCACATTCCAGCTACGGCAATAGAATTGGGCAAACTGAATGATTTCTTCATATAGCAGGCAATAGAGTGCATCTTTGACTTCATCTGCACTTTTAAAGGGCACACCTTGGCTCAGGTTTTGATAAAACCAGTTGCGCAGCTGCTGGGTGATACTGAACAGGGTCGGTTCAGAATAACCATCCAGTCGCACATTAATATAATAATGCTGATTTTCCTGCTGGAGATCTTTGGGAATCAGAACCTGATCCCTGATTAGGATTTTTACCAGACCATGCTGAAACAGATAGTTGGGACTGATGGAATAATATCGAATTTGATGCCAGTCAATATATTCACGGTGCTGACTATATTCCTGCACCTGTTCATCCAGAACCGAAAGTAAAAACAGCTTATTGATAAAACTGAGCTGATTCAGCTCAAGAACCGGCCGATCCTGTTTTTTATGATATTGACGGTTTTCCTGTAAACGGACTTCCTTGAGCATGCGTTTACGCTGCGCCAGACATTGTTCGCAATAACAATTGTGCTTTTGATCGGAGTAAAGCTGATGCTGGCAATGGCTGCATTCATGATAGCTCAGCTCCTGATCATATTGTTCTGCCTCAATCCAATACATCGATGCCTTACACAATGGGCAGTGAGTACTTTCATCAAGCTGTTTTTGCAGAACACTGAATACCATGGTCGCGAGCAACTCTAGAATGGAAGGGCATTTGATTATACACGGCTGATGAGATGCAAACGTAGTGGACTGGTGCAATTTTTCTAAATCAAAATTAGTCACCCAAACAAGAGAAGAGCTACCGAAGTAGCTCTGATTTTAAAAACATGAAATGACGTTTTTTAAACCGGGCAGGGTAATGTGTCGTCCTCCTCGCCGCGGTGTTTGGCATGAATTAAGGCCTGAACCTTTTTAGAGGGCACTTTTTTGGCACCGAGTGCATCGTAGGTGTTGAGAATGGCAGTCACTTCATGGGCCTGAAGCGGAATGCCTTCACAGCTCATCAACAGGGCAATCACTTTATGGTCAATATTGGCCTGATCCAGGGTCTGCAAAGTTTTGATATTTTCGATCCGTACAACATGCTGTTTTAAATACATGGCTCACCTCATCATCGTTATCATTATTCTTTCATTGGAAGTGTGGAAAAACACAGTTTAACTGTAGCAAGAAGTGTGCTCATTTATTAATCAGAATTTATTCGGTACTCAGCAAATAAAATTATATATTTTTAAATCAGTTATTTATGAAAATGTCAGAAATTATGATCCTGACTATTTTTATGGCACAGATATTTCTTATGTAGAGTCGAGTGCTGCTCAATTAGGCAGAATGCATTGAAAGTGGTGCATGAAATGCCCATATTAGATCTAACAATACAAATGCACAGACAGCGTTTAAAACTTGGCGTATGATTTTGACATGAACAATGTCGAACACGATAAAAGATTAGGACAGGACATGAATATTGCGGCAAACCCGGTGATCGAAGCGGATCAAACCATTTATTTAAAAGACTATCAAAAACCTTCCTTTATTGTTGATTCCATCGACCTGAATATCCAAGTCTATAGTGACCACAGTCTGGTCAGCAGCAAGCTGGAGATGCAGCGCCAAACTGCTGGCGATCTGGTTCTGCTTGGCCGCGATCTAGAGCTGCAATCGATTAAGTTAAATGGTCAAACCCTGAATGCCAGTGACTACCACTTGGATGCTGAACAGCTGGTCATTGCCAATGCACCTGATCAAGTGTTGCTTGAAATTGTGGTTAAAATCCACCCCGAAAGTAATACGATGCTGGAAGGTTTATATCAGGCCAGTTCAGATCTGTTTGTGACCCAAAATGAACCAGAAGGGTTCCGTAAAATTACTTTCTATCCAGACCGTCCAGATGTGTTGTCGGTCTTTACGACGCGTGTCGAAGCAGATAAGAAATATCCGGTTTTGCTTGCAAATGGTAACCTGCTGGAAACCGGTGAAGTCGATGCCAATCGTCACTATGCCGTGTGGCAGGATCCGACCAAGAAACCGAGCTATTTGTTCGCTTGTGTGATTGGTGATCTGGCCGTGATGAAAGATTCTTATGTCACATCGGAAGGCCGCAATGTAGCTCTGGAAATCTATGCAGAAGAAAAAGATATTCCAAAATGCAAGATCGCCATGGAAGCGCTCAAACATTCCATGCGTTGGGATGAGGAGCATTATGGTCTGCCTTATGATCTGGATAACTACATGATTGTGGCGACCAGTGCATTCAACATGGGTGCCATGGAAAATAAAGGTCTGAATATCTTCAATACTTCATGCGTGCTGGCCGATGAAGAGTACACCACTGATGCCGCAATCATGCGAGTGCAGTCAGTCATTGCACATGAATATTTCCATAACTGGACTGGTAACCGGATTACCTGTCGTGACTGGTTCCAGTTATGTTTGAAAGAAGGCTTGACTGTATTCCGTGACCAGTCTTTCTCGGAAGATTTACAGTCGGCTGCGGTACAACGTATTGATGATGTAGCAGTTCTCAAAGCGCATCAGTTCCCGGAAGATTCAGGGCCGCTGTCGCATCCACCGCGTCCGGATCATTTTGTAGAAATTAACAACTTCTATACTGCCACTGTTTATGAAAAAGGTGCGGAAATTAACCGCATGATGGCGACCTTGCTTGGCAAGGAAAAATTCCGTCAGGGAACCGATGAATATTTCCGCCGTCATGATGGTCAGGCGGTAACAGTTGAGGATTGGGTGGCCGCGCTTACAGCAGGTTCAGGTGTGGATCTTTCAAACTTCCTGACCTGGTACAACCAGCCAGGTACGCCTAAATTGCAAGTAAAAGCTGAGTACGATGTTGAGACCCAAATCTATCGTCTTCACTTCAAGCAAAGCCTGAAACCGCATGCCAAATACCCGAATCTGAAAGCAGTTCCAATTCCAGTGGCTTTGGCATTGTTTGATGCTGAAAGCGGTGAGCAGCTAACGCTGAACTCTGAGGCACTCTTTGAAAATGGCGTCAAAGATGGCGTGTATCTGTTTGATCAGGATGAAGCCACGATCGAATTTAGCGGTGTGACAGCAAAACCGGTGGTGTCCTTGCTGCGTAATTTCTCTGCACCGGTGAATCTGGACTTTGACTATTCAGAAAAAGAACTGGCTTTCCTGTTGCAATACGAGACCAATGGTTTTAACCAGTGGCAAGCAACTCAGACCTTACTCGAGCGTATCTTGCTGGATGACCAGCCTGCAGAAATTTATATCGAGGCTATGCTCAATACCTTGCCGGATGTGATTGAGAAAGATCCGCTGTTGGCATCACGTCTGTTTGATGTACCGTCGGAAGGTTATTTAGGTAGCCGTATTGATCAGGATTATAATCCGGTCATGATTCAGGAAAAGCGTGAGGCTTTGCTACATACTCTGGCACGTGCTTTTGGAGAAACAGCGAAAGAAACTTATCTTAATCTGGATCCTGATCTGCAATCTGAATTCTCACAAGCGATGGGTGTGCGTGCTTTAAGAAATATTATGCTGACGATGATGGCTCGTCAGGGAGATGCATTTGCCTTTGATTTAGCCTATGAGCAATATCACACGGGGAATATGTCTGAACGTTTGGGTGCGCTGAAAGTCTTGGTCTGGAATGATGCACCACAAGCAGAAGAAGCTTTGGCAGATTTCTATAGCCGCTTTGAAGATGAAGCCTTGTCTTTAGACCAATGGTTTATGGTTCAGGCAGCACATCCAAAAGCAACGGATGCAACGATTGCGTATCTGACCCAGCATCCGGATTATGATCTGGCTGTGCCTAACCGTATCCGTGCAGTGAGCGGGGGGCTGAATGCTAATCCGGTCAATACCTGGAGCTTTGGCGTGCAGCATTTTATTGGACTGGCAAAATATCTGGACGAGAAAAATCCGATTGTAGGCTCACGTTTGCTACAGGTATTGTCACGCTGGTATACCTTGGCAGAACCGCAACGCAGTGAAGTGAAAGCACAGCTTGAAACCTTAAAGCCACTGGTTAAATCTAAAAATGTGTCTGAGACACTCAATAGTATGCTCAGCGTATAACATCAATATTCATAAAAAACCGGATCGACCTGATCCGGTTTTTTATTTCCTGTTTATTTCAAATGCTGGCTTTAAATACAGTTGAATTTCTCTAAAGGCCTAGGTAAGTACCAAAGGGTGTTACAGTATGATTATACGGAAAAGAGTATTTGTTTATTAAGCTGTAAGCTAGGTAAAGGGATCTACAGATTCGCTTACTAGAGGTTGTCCAAGATATGTTAGTGAAAATTGAAGATGGTTTTTATTTAAATAGCCAGCATATTATTGCCGTACATGTCAGCAAGAATCCTGAAAATGGCTTACTTGAAATCTCCATTCAATATACGCCGCATTCCATTCAGCAGGTCGGAGAATACAAAAAAGTATTTCAAAGCCAGCTTGATGCTGAAATATTCTTAAGTGAGTTAAATCAAAAACTTCGCTAAAAGCCTGCATCATACAGGCTTTGATCAAGCATCTTATTGTCTGACGATGAGGACTGGAATAGAGGAAAGTGCCAGAACATTCTGAGCGACACTGCCCAGCATGAGTTTTTGCAGACCCTTACGACCATGTGAACCCATAATGATCATATCGGTCGGGGATTCATTTGCAGCCTGCATAATGCCTTCTGACGGCGCCATGCCATGCAGGATTTTTGTCGTCACCTGGATGCCATCACGAACAAAGTTCAGTTTCAGTTCATTTAAACGATCCAGCGCATTTTGTTCTGCATGCATAAAATAGTCTGTGACTGCAGGAGCAACTTTGTAAAAATCTACGCCCTTAAAGGGATCCACCGCAATCACACTGAGTAAAGTGACATGGCTATGAAATACTTTGGCCAGTTCCAGGGCATGATCTGCGGCAGCATAGGAAATCGAGGACTCATCGAGTGCTACGAGAAGATGATCATAGTTATTCATGGTGCTTCCTCATATTTATTATTGCAGTAAAGGGGGAGTGTGGTTTAAGCGAGTAAATCTCCACAGCATGTTTTGCTAGAGGTTCAAATGTAAAAGTAGCAAGTACTGCGCATCTTGAAGATGCGCAGCATCAGGATTATTTTTTCACGATCAGTACGGGAATTTCACTCGCACCCAATACATCTTGTGCAAAGCTGCCCAGAATCATTTTCTGGAAGCCTTTACGGCCATGAGAACCCATGACGATCAGGTCGGCTTTCACCTCACCCGCGGTTTCAGCAATATGTTCTGCATTGACTAAACCTGTGACAATGCGGGATTGCGCTTCAATACCTTCACCGGCTGCGATGGCAGTGGCTTCTTTCAAGGCCTTTTTTGCATTGGCATGTGCCTCGATAAAATATTCCTTCATGATGGAGGAGCTGTAATAGAAATCAGCCTCGGTAAAAGGATCTTCTGCGATCAGGCTGATCAGGGAAAGCTGACTACCAAATGCCTTGGCAATTTTGGCAGCATGTCGTACTGCAGAAAAGGAAATTTCTGAACCGTCCACTGGGACTAAAATATGTTGATAGGCCATGGCTTTTCTCCGCAGGTTGTCTGATTTTTAGGCTTGGTTTATTGATAGCACAGTGCTGTGGCGGGTGCAATTGCAAAAAAGCGGTAAAATTGAAAAAACTCATTAAATTACAAATATTTTTCATGTAAAAGTGATGAAAAAAACAGAGTAAAAAACTCGGAATTGCAGTTTTAGTGATCAAAAATAAGAGGATGAATAGTCCTTGTTTGCAGCAGGATAGTTTAAACTGCCGTAGCCTGTTTTTAGATCATGTATAGGGGACTGTTTTGAGGTTTTTTGCCATTCATCTTTTGCTCATAAGTTCAGTTATTCTTTCCGGCTGTCAGACCGCACAGAACAGTAAAGTCATTGCCGGTGCTTTTAACCTGACCACAGGCTTGCAGCAAAAAGTGATGGATCGTTATGCGCCTGGTGCGGTTATCGTCCAGCAAAATATTACCTATGCGCCGCAGCAGAAATTATCTCTGGATCTGTATCAGCCGCAGAATATTGCCAGTATTGGCCCACGACCGACCATTGTCTGGATTCATGGCGGCGGCTGGATTTCAGGTTCTAAAGAACATGCACGGGGTTATTTCAAGCTGCTGGCGGCACAGGGCTATAACGTGGTATCCGTGCAATATCAGTTTGCGCCACAAGTGACCTATCCAAGCCAGTTACACCAGATCAATCAGGCACTTGAATTTCTCGATACCTATGCAGACACCTACCAAATCGATGCCCAGAACTTATATCTGGCCGGAGATTCTGCCGGGGCGAATATGGCCAGCCATTACGCCGCTCTTTTGACCAACCCTGTATTTGCCAACCAATCCGGTATTCAGCCTCATCTGCAACCTACGCAGCTTAAAGGTTTAATCTTGCATTGTGGAATTTATGACTTGGAAGCATTTGCCAGCACAGCACCTGAAGAAATGAAAATTATCGAATGGGGTGTCTTTAACCTGATTCAGGCTTATACCGGCGAGCGTAAACATGATGCCGCGTTTTTAAAGCAGATTTCTCCGATTCAGTATATTACGCCGTCTTATCCACCTGTCCTGATCAGTGGTGGGAATAAGGATTTTCTGACCGATACTCAGTCACTACCATTTGTAAAAGCTTTGAAGGAACAGCAGGTTCCTGTGACTGAAATATTTTATCCAGAGTCTAAGGCCTGGCTCATTCATGAATATCAGTTTTTTATGGGAAAAAAGGAAAGTCAGCAAACCTTTGTCAAAACCCTGGATTTTTTACATCAGCTTTCCCCTTGAAGAGAAAACGGTGCAAAATGAATCTCTCAAGATTGATCATGTCAGATCGTCCCGACAGCAATCATTGAAAAATTGTTTGGAGTTTAAAAAATGAATCCTGTCTCATGGGCATATTTGTTGTTGGCGTTGGCTATTATTGCCGAAGTGACTGGATCAACATTTTTGGTGAAGTCAGAAGGCTTTACCCGATTATGGCTATCTCTGGCTGTGATCATTTTATTCTGTATTGCGTTTTATTTGCTGTCTCAGGTGATTAAAGTCATTCCTTTAGGCATTGCCTATGCGATCTGGGCAGGAGTAGGCATCGTTCTTACGGCAATCGTAGGCTATGTAATCTTTAAACAGGCGCTGGATGTGCCCGCTTTTATCGGGATTGCACTGATCATTTCCGGTGTGGTGGTGATTAACCTGTTTTCCCAGACTGCAGGGCATTAAAAAGGCAGACAAGGTAGCTGCCTCATTTCTACAATAAGCTTATGCCACTTGCGGTTTAAGCTTAAACATTAAATAAACTATCAGACCAAGTAGCAGTCCCCAAAAAGCGGAGCCAATACCAAAAAACTGGATATTAGAGGCGCTAAACAGGAATGTCATCAGTGCTGCTTCACGGTCATGACTGTCCTGAAAAGCCAGCGCGATATTGTGGCCAATGGTGCCAAACAGGGCAATGCCTGCCAATACTGTAATCAGAATCCCTGGAAAAGCCATCAGTACACTGGTCAAGGTCGCAGCAAAAAAACCCATCAGAATATAAAACAGGCCGCAGCTCATCCCTGCAATATAACGTTTGGCCGGATCAGGATGCGCTTGGGCATCCAGGCTGACCGCCGCACTGATCGCGGCAAGATTGACACTAAAACAGCCAAAGGGCGCCAGCATCGTCTGTGTAATACCCGTCCAGCCTAGAATAGAATTTACTTTCGGCGGATAACCATAACTTTTGATGACGGCCAAGCCAGGCAGGTATTGCGATGCCAGATTAATCACCATTAAAGGTAAGGCCAGTCCTAAAACAGCTTGCAGGCTAAATTCAGGTGTAATCCATACCGGCTGGGCAATACTCCAGTTCAGCTGCGGAATAGTAAAATTAATAAAGAACGGACAGAGGGCAATAGCCATTAACACGGTAATCACGATGCTATAGCGCGTACTCAGTTTTTTGGAAACCAGATAAATCACCAGTACACAAAGCACGAATTCCCAGGACTGTTGCAGACTGCCAAAGACCGAGATACCAAATTTCAGCAAGACACCTGCCAGCATGGCACTGGTCAAACTTTGTGGAATAAACTGGAAAATTCGCTCGAAAATTCCAAAAAATCCCAGACAGGCAATCAGGATGCCAGAAATCAGAAAAGCGCCAATTGCTTCACCCAGACTATAGTGACCGGCGGAAGCAATGACCAGTGCCAGACCGGCAGTCGACCAGGCGGTTGAAATCGGATAACGATATTTCCAGGAAAGCAAAAATCCAGAAACTCCAATACCTATACCCAGTGCCCATAACCAGGAGCTAATTTGTGCCTGATTAGCACCTAGGCTTTGAGCGGCTTCAATGACCAGTACGGCGGAAACACTAATACCAATCATGCAGGTAATAAAACCGGCCATGACGGCAGGAAAGGAGAGATCTTGTAAAAGTTTTGGCATCATCCATGACACTATTTTTAAATGCGTTTAAATCATACGCTTTTCACGTATCAACACAATGTTTTTAACAATTTTATCCAAAGGTCTACTGGTTTGAAGCCGATCATTGCTAGAAAGTTGAAGTCGCCAGTTTAAGGCCAAAACCGCAAAACAGGATCCCGACCGCTGCGACACAGCTGGCAGTCACTTTATAATTTTGGTTGAAATAGGACGCCAGTTTTACACCAGAAAAAATCAGGATTGAAAGATAGGTCATACTGATCAATTGCAAGATTACAGCCAGAAGCGTGAATGTCAGGGCTGGATAAGGATAGGCAGGATCGACAAACTGCACAAAAAAAGACAGATAAAACAGAATCGCTTTGGGATTTAAAATACTGATTGTGAGCGCTGTACGAAAGGGCTGAACGGATTCTACCGTATCTGGAGTCGTCTTTTTAATCTGGACGCGTTGTGATGACTTTTCCGGAAAGAAAGTCTGGTAGGCCGCAATGATTAGCTTGATACCCAAGTAACTGAGATAGATCGCTCCAATAACTTTCAGTGCAATAAACAGTACCGGAAAGGCATGCAGTAAAGAAGCTGCTCCCAATGCTGTACATATAATCAGGATCAGATCGCCCGTATAAACCCCCAAGGCACCCATATATCCCGTCTTAATCCCAAAGCGCGAAGCAATCGACATGACATACAGGGAATTCGGCCCGGGCAGTAGCACAATCAACGTGGTTCCAATGATAAAGGTCGTTAGATCTGTGATACCAAACACGAAAAACTCGCATGAACAAAAAAGCCGATGCGGCATTATAGCAACATCGGCTTGGAGAAATTTGCTAAATTTTCTTTAAATCTCAGTGGTACTCAGGAAAGTTTCACGTAATAAAGCAGCCAGTTGCTCACGGGCTTTAATGAAACCGTCAATGCCGCCTTGCAATAATTCACTGGCCATCGGATCCTGTTTCAATTGTGCATCAAAATCGGCATGGCTGATTGGACTGAGTTCACCTTGAACTTGAATATCTTTGGCTGAGAGTTGAGCTCGCACTTCACGTTGATCATTTTCTAGTTCGGCCAATAAATTTGGCGCTACCGTGAGCAGATCACAGCCGCTCAAGCCCAGTACCTGATCAATACTTCGGAAGCTGGCGCCCATGATTTCAGTCTGAATACCATGTGCTTTATAGAACTCATAAATACGCTTAACTGATAAGACCCCCGGATCTTGTTCAATCGGGTAAGACTCAACGCCTTCAGCTTTTTTGTACCAGTCCAGAATACGGCCGACAAAAGGCGAGATTAGAGTCACTTTGGCATCGGCACAGGCATGGGCCTGATGCTGACCAAATAATAAAGTCAGGTTGGTATGAATCCCTTCTTCTTCCAGTGCTTTTGCTGCTTGAATGCCTTCCCAGGTAGACGCGATCTTGATCAGGATGCGGTCTGAATCAATTCCATATTGCGCATAAAATGCCAGCAACTCTTTGGCTTTGGCAATCGTGGCTTCAGTATTAAAAGACAGGGAAGCATCGACTTCTGTTGAAACACGGCCTTCAATGAGTTTTAAGATTTCTACACCGAATTTGACCGTCAAAATATCAATGGTACGTTCAATCAGGGCGTCATCTGTATAGCCTTCTTGCTGGGCTTGCTGAAAAGCAGCTTCAATCAAGGCCTGATTTTCAGGTTGTTTCGCTGCTGCAGTAATCAGCGATGGATTGGTGGTTGCATCAAGCGGACGAAATTTTTCAATGGCACTCAAATCACTGCTGTCTGCCACAATGGTCGTCAAGTTTTTTAATTGGTTTAATGCAGTTAATGTCATTACGATCTAGTTCTATGGTTATTGCTTATGCTTTCTTATATATCATAAATGGCCGGTTTACCAAGTAGACTGTCGTTGAATTTCTGTGATTAATGCCCGGTTTTACGTTGTTTGCGCAAGTGATTAATCAAAAAATGAGCAGCTGTGCCTAATCGGGTTTCTCTGCTCCAGACCAGATCAACAAAATATTCAAACTTTGGGGTGAAATCGAGCAGGTTGAGAACCTGTAACTGATCTTGCAAATGTGGCTGCTCATTCAGCATTTCGAGTGGCAGAACCCCCCAGCCCAGTCCTTGCTGAATCATGCTGCAAGCCGAATGATGATTGTCGGTGCGCCAGTAATTTCGTGAAAAGAGTAGTTCCGGCTTGATGGTGCGATCCCGACTGGCCACCACAATCTGCCTGTTTTGCAAAATCTGTTCATAACTGACTTGATCGAATTGACTTAGGGGATGCTGTTTGGCGATTACAGCGACCAGTACCTCACGTTTCAATTCCACAAACTGTTCCCGTGTTTCCAGTTGTTCGCGTTCAAACATCAGGGCCAGCTGCGCTGAACCTTCGAACAGCATACGATGTGCATCTTCCTGAGGTGCACTAAATACATTGACTTGCAGTGCAGGAAATTCCTGTTCCAGTAACACGATATAATCGGTCCAACGCGTATGCAGTAATTCTGAAACCACCACAATATTCAGTTCAGATTCCAGGCCTGAACTTAGGGCTTGAGCATGCTGTTTCCACTGATTCATTTCGACCAGAAGTTGCTGGGTTTTTTCATACAATACCTGCGCCTGTGCGGTCGGTTTTGGTTCACGACCTATACGCTGAAACAGTTCTAGATTCAGGTCAATTTCCAGATTGGCAATGGCCATGCTGACTGCGGAAGGTACTTTACCTAGTTGACGGGCAGCCGCAGAGAAAGAACCGGTTTCCATCACAGTTTTAAACATCAGTAGCTGTTCTTGATTAACATTCATAATTTTATCTTTCATTTTTATTGATAGATTCTAACTCGAATAGTCAGATTTAAAGAAATAAAATTCTTGCATCATGTAATGAATTGAGCTGATTTGATATGTTAATTTCCAAAAGAAGGTTGATTCATGCCGCTTTATATGAAGGCATTTTACTGGTCGTGATCGCTGTCCTGCTAAGTACTTTGATGCATATGCCGCTTGAGGTCACAGGTATGCTAGGAATTGCCATGGCTCTGACCTCAGTACTCTGGAACATGTTGTTTAATCACTATTTTGAAAAGTTTGAAGCCAGACATCATTTGAAAAGAACCATTAAAGTGCGAATTGCTCATGCAATTGGCTTTGAAGGCGGTTTGATGCTGGCGACCATTCCGATGGTGGCTTATGCCTTACACATGAGTCTGGCTCAGGCCTTTTTGCTGGACTTAGCTCTAACCCTTTGTATTCTCCTATATACCTTTATTTTTCAGTGGGTTTATGATCATCTAGAAGCCAGACTGGGGCTACAGCCGGATTATCGGAAAATCTCATCATAAAATACGCCATAAAAAATACCACACAGTTCAGACTCCCTTTTCAGAATGCGAAAGGTGAAATATTCAGCGATGAGGACTTGATCAAGTCCTCATTTTTTATGCTCGAACCCAACTGAAAATTAAGCTATAAGACTTTGATTTTTTATTTTAATTTTTAAATTTATTGGGGAATTCAATGCTATTTAGACGAGCGATCTTGTCAGTGTCCATCGTGTTGCTGATGTGGGGTTGTGGGGGTGGAGGAGGTGAGAGCAGTACGCCACAGCAGACGCTGCCGGATCCAGTGACACCCCCCGGTTCGGGTGAGCAACTGAGCAAAATTGCGGAATTTAAGGTTCTGGATGTGGGTTCAGAATTAATAGCAGGGAATTTTGGTCTGAAAACCTGGAATCCCACCGCCATGGTGGTAGAGGGCGATGTTCTTTATATTGCCAACAGCCAGGCAGAATCGAATATTTTGCGTTATGACTTAAAACAAAAACGTGCACTCAGTGCGATTGATCCTACGAAAATTTCGGGTCTGGCCAGAAAATGGGATAGCCTGAATGATCTGGAAATTCAAGCAGGGCGTTTGTATGTGGCCAATTATGGCTCGAACCGAATTGATGTTTTAGATATTAATAGCGAGCAACCGAACTTCATTATGGCACTCGGCACAGGTGTATGGTGGGGCGATGCGCTTAATTACGCGCTGGTACATAGCAATGCGGTGACTGCTGACGATCGCTATGTTTATGTACCTGATATTGAAGGCCGCATTAATGTGTGGCGTCAAAGTGATGTAACGGCGCAAAACCATTTAAAAGCGCGGAAATTTGCACGGCTCAGCTTGCCGGGCTGTGCGCGCAACTGTAATGCACGCATGGAAGTCATAGGTGATTATCTGTATACCAGCCTGCCGGATGGTATGACCTATGTCCACGATATCAATCAGATTCAGGAAAATGGAAATAATATTGCACCCATTTTAACAGAAACCAATTTGTCGGCAGTCATGCATCGCCATAATGATGGCTTGGTTTATGTGTCACGGAATGATGGCACTGTAGAAAGCTACCGGGAAAAATCTTTTAACTTGGAGTCTATCTTACCCAATAAAAGTGTGGATACCTTCCGAGATTATATTTTAAAAGGGCAAAACCAGAGCAGCCAACTGGCCAAGGCCAGTGATCTTTATATTTATGGTCAGAATTTGCTGCACATGGCCAATCAGAAAATTTATATTCTGCCAATGCTGACCCTGCAACAGAATAAATCCACCCAGCTAAACCAAGCTATGATTTTAACCGAATCTAAAGCACGCGAGAGAAGCCGTGTCTTGCAGGATGGTGAATCATGGGAAACCTTGACCAATAGCAGCCAGCGTTATGTCTATATGGACAAGATTTTATCGGCAACCCTAAATGGCAATCGCCTGCATTTGAAAAGCTACAGTGCTGTCCCTGTACGTGATTTGCAGATTCGTGCCAAGATTAAAAACTCAGAAGACTGGGTGATTCTGGCGAAGCTGGATCAGTTGACGCCATTTTCGAATGCCAGCTTTGATCTCAAGTTGACCGATCAATCCCGTTTCCCGTTGCTCGATGGCACAGGCTCGATCCAGCTAGCAGGTCTGAGTCAGACCACGCAAAATCCAAGCAATATTTTTGATCTGAAAATTAGCTCTGAGACTGATGAGCACGTCAAAAAGCTGAACCAGATTAAAGCCAAATGGAAAATTTATTTCGGTACCTATGATGAACCGAACAAATGGTGTCGTATTACGCCGGTCTATGCCCGGGAATGGGTCATGATGATGACCAATCTGGCCTATATGCTGAGTACTCCAGAATTTGAAACCTTATGGTTTAACCATAAAGCAGTCATGGGACACGATTTTTTTGGCAATCATGGTCAGGTAGAAGGACCGAATGGTTTCTTTCAGCCAGAAGATTATGTCCGGATCTATCGGGAAATTCTTAACCGCAATGAAATTAATCTTGGTATTACCAATATGGGCGGTGGTCTAGGTGGGGGTGCAGTCTTGGGGGTAGATACATGGTTGTTCTATGGCCATTACAGATTATCTGGCTATCGAATTGTTGCACATGAATTTGGTCATCATTGGGGCGGGCATAATAGTGCATGGGCCATGTCGAATTATGGCTTTGAAGCTATGGTCGATTGGTTAAACTTCTATTTCCAGCGCCGTCCAGGTTCAATTCCTTATATGGACCCAAATGTGAATGCTTTTCACTTGACGCCGGACAGCGCACTTTGTCAGGGTGTGAACCAGAATATGGTGAAAGGCGTGGCATCGACTGCACCATGGAATAAAGTAGATGAGTATTTTAAAAATAACCCGATGCCAAATCAATAAGTCATAAAAAAGCCCCTCATTTGAGGGGCTTTTTAATTAGATCGGTCAACGGATTATTTTTCAATAATCGCCGTTACACCTTGACCACCGGCTGCACAGATCGACACCAGTACGCGGCCTGAACCTTTCTGGTTAATCAGTTTTGCTGCTGTCGCAATGATACGACCGCCAGTTGCTGCAAACGGGTGACCGGCAGCAAGTGATGAACCTTTCACGTTCAGTTTGGCACGGTCAATTGAACCCAGTGGAGCGTCTAAACCTAAACGCTCTTTACAGAATTTCGGATCTTCCCAAGCTTTCAGCGTAGACAATACTTGAGATGCAAAAGCTTCATGAATTTCATAATAGTCGAAGTCTTGCAGTTTCAGACCGGCACGCTCTAGCATACGTGGTACTGCATAAGCAGGCGCCATCAACAGGCCTTCTTTTTTCTCGACAAAGTCAACTGCAGCAGTTTCCTGGAAAGTCAGGTAAGCCAATACTTCATGACCATTTGCCTTCGCCCATTCTTCAGAAGCCAAGAGCACGCAAGAAGCACCATCTGTTAGCGGCGTAGAGTTACCCGCAGTCATGGTACGGGCATCGCCCTTACCAAAGGCCGGCTTTAATTTCGCCAGTTTTTCAACACTTGAGTCCGCACGCAGATTATTGTCACGTTGAAGACCCAAGAATGGTGTGATCAGGTCATCAAAGAAACCTTCTTCATACGCTGCAGCCATTTTCTGGTGTGAAGATGCAGCAAGTTCATCCTGTGCTTCACGGGAAATTCCCCATTCCAGTGTAGTAATCGCCTGATGATCACCCATAGACAGACCTGTACGCGGCTCACCATTTTTTGGTGCATCCATAAGGTCTTTCACATTGATTTTGGTCAGTGCTTTCAAACGGTCTTTTGCAGTTTTCGCAATGTTTAGCTCAAGTAATGCTTTACGTAAACCGTCACCAAAAGCAATCGGTGCATCAGAAGTCGTATCTACACCACCTGCAATGCCTACTTCGATTTGACCTAAAGCAATCTTGTTGGCAACAAGAAATGCCGCTTGCAAACCAGTACCACATGCCTGCTGGATGTCATAAGCAGGCGTTTCAGGTGCAAGGGCAGTATTTAGTACACATTCACGGGTCATATTGAAGTCACGGCTGTGTTTCAGTACTGCACCCGCAACCACTTCACCTAAGCGTTGACCTTGCAGATTAAAGCGTTCAACTAGGCCGTTCAGGGTTGCTGTAAACATGTCAGTATTGGATGCCGTAAAGTAAGCACCATTAGAACGTGCAAATGGAATGCGGTTACCACCGATAATCGCAACGCGGCGAACTGTATTTTGGCTCATGTTTGGTTCCTGTAGAACAGAAGTCTGTGTTGTAGAGGTTGAATCTTTTTCAGATGAAGTCGTATTTTTGGCACGGGCAGGTGTGCTCCGTGTACGCGTGGTTTTAGTCGGACTTTTTTCTGTCCCAGTGGCTGTGTCAGTATTTTTAGTGCTACGCTTAGCGCGCGTTGATGGTTTTGACACAGTTTCTGTCGCAGAGTTCTCGACTGCTGGATTTTCTTGAGTTGTTTTGCTCATAAGGCTTTACCAGGCAAATAGATCGTCTTCTTGGTGTTTACATTAGCATAGAAGAGGATAGGCTGTATTGACTACAATGACATTACAGACTGCGCTCAGGTCAAGTCATCTGCCTGTTATCTCAAGTATGATTGGGCGGAATCTGGCGGATCTATTGAAATATATGTGTCTGGCATCATATTGAAGTTTAAGGATAACTTTAGATCAACCAAAAATTAATTTGTATGAGAGATAATAAACATGACTGATCAGTACCAAACTTTTGCAAAATCTCCTATTGGTAAATTTGTCATTAAAAATTTGGGTCTGCCATTCCCAACTTCTTTAGACCGTTTTGAGTCTGCTACGCCAGTGGTAAAAGGCGCAGTATTATTGGGTGCAGCACCAGCAAGTCCATTGACGGGTGCTATTGCTCAGGTTCTGGCAAATATTCATGCCAACAGCTATGCAGGTAATAATGCTGAGTTGCAACAGGCGGCTGCAGCATCCGGGCTGAATCTGGGTGCATTTAACCCGGGCGATAAAGAATCAAAATTCAAGGTCGTTATTTTTGATGCTTCAGGGATCGAAAATTCAGAACAGTTAAAATCACTTTATGATTTCTTTAACCCGATTGCACGTCAGATCCAGAGTTCGGGCCGTGTGGTGATTGTGGGGACTACACCTGAAACAGCAAAATCGGTGAGCCAGGCGATTGCTCAACGTGCACTGGAAGGTTTCGTGAAATCAGTGGCTAAAGAATTCAAAAAAGGTATCGCAGCAAACCTGATCTATGTCGATGCAGGTGCTGAAGCAAATCTTGAATCTGCATTACGTTTTACGATTTCGCCGCGTTCTGCCTATGTTTCTGGTCAGGTGATCCGTGTTTCACCAGCTGAAAAAGTAGACGTAGACTGGACCAAGCCATTAGCGGGTAAAACTGCGGTTGTGACAGGCGCAAGCCGTGGTATTGGTGAAGCGATTGCCCATGTATTGGCACGTGATGGCGCACATGTCATCTGTCTGGATGTTCTACAACAGCAGGCTGACCTTGATCGTGTAGCTAGTGAGATCGGCGGTTCTACCTTGGCTATTGACATTACAGCTGCAGATGCAGGTGAAAAGATCAAGGCAGCGGCAGTTGAGCATGGTGGTCTGGATATTATTGTACATAATGCCGGAATTACCCGTGACAAGACCTTGGCCAATATGAAGCCTGAGCTGTGGGATCTGGTGATTAATATCAACTTGTCTGCAATAGAACGCGTGAATGATTATTTAATTTCCCACGATGGTCTAAATGCCAATGGCCGTATTATCTGTGTATCCTCAATTTCAGGGATTGCAGGTAACCTGGGTCAAACCAACTATGCAGCGTCTAAAGCGGGTGTGATTGGTGTGGTGAAATTCACAGCACCAACTTTAAAAAATGGTATAACCATTAATGCCGTTGCACCGGGCTTTATCGAAACACAAATGACGGCTGCGATTCCATTTGCGATCCGTGAAGCGGGCCGCCGTATGAATTCGATGAGTCAAGGCGGTCTACCTGTCGATGTTGCAGAAACGATTGCAATGTTTGCTGCTACTGCATCAACAGGTTTAAATGGCAACGTGATACGTGTATGTGGTCAAAGTCTTTTAGGGGCTTAATTTAAAATCCCCCTAAATCCCCCTTTGAAAAGGGGGAGATATCCCTCTCCTTTAATGGAGAGGGTTAGGGAGAGGTAAAAATTAAATTAAAAAGGGGATGAATTGACCCTCATCCCAGCCTTCTCCCTGAGCCATATATGGTGCAAGAGAAGGCGCTTTTAGACAAATTGAAATAATAAAATTTCCAAAGGTTCAGTATGAATACGCGCCATTTTAGTCAACTTCCAAAACCTTATTTAGCCTATCCAAAAGTGATTCAAGGCTTGATTTTTAAAAAGCCGAAAGCTGAAAAAGTTCTACCGCAAGTTGAATATGTGGTGGATTCATTCAAGGTCGATCAAAAACATCTTAAAGCTTATAATGAAGTCTGCGGCTTTAAAAATAATGGTTATATTCCAGCAATCTATCTGACGGTGCTTTCACAAAGTCTGCAAATGCACATGATGACTTCAGAAGCATTTCCGTTTCCGATTTTGGGTTTGGTACATATCCGCAATCAAGTCAAGCAATACCGTAAAGTCGGTGTGAATGAGACTTTGACGCTGTCATGTAAGTTTGGCGAATTGCAGCCGCACGATAAAGGCGTGCAGTTTGATTTCATTACTACAGTCAAAGTGGGAGACGAGGTCGTAGTTGAAGCATTGACGACTTATCTGTCACGTCAAAAGACCAATGCTAAAGCTGCTGCCAAACCTGCAGAAAGCCAAGCACCAGAATATACACTCAATAATGAATGGAACATCTCGGAAAATACTGGTCGCCGTTATGCCATGACCTCAGGTGATTTTAACCTGATCCATATTCATGCAGTCACAGCGAAAGCCTTTGGCTTTAAACAGGCAATTGCACATGGTATGTGGAGCAAGGCCAAAGCACTGGCGAATCTGTCATTGCCAGATGCCTATGAAGCTGATGTTTGGTTCAAGTTGCCGATGTACTTGCCATCTAAAGTCGAGTTCCTGACGGCACAGGCAGCGAATGAGACAGATTTCCTGATTCGAAACAGTAAGAATCAAAAACCGCATGTCACCGGTCATATTAAAGCGATTTAAATCTGAATCAAAAGCCTAAACCCGATTTAGGCTTTTTCATTTTAAGGGATCAATATTCTATGGATAGAATGATGCAGCCAATTAAAGATTATCTGTTTGCTGATCAGCACAATTATCAGGGCAATGTCGATGAGCATTTTAGCGATCTTGCCCGTCAGTTTAGCCGTTTGCAGGATGCACGTACCGAACAGGGTGGTGCTGCTCTGGTAGTGTATTTTGAAGGACAGAAAGTCGTTGATATTTATACCGGTAAAAAATCTTTAACTGAAAATTGGCAACCCGATACCATGTCGCTGTGTTACTCCACAGGCAAAGGTGTGCTAGCGACTTTGGCGCACATTCTGGTGAGTCAAGGTTATCTGGATTATGATCGACCGGTTGCAGAATACTGGCCTGAATTTGCACAAAAGGGTAAAGAAAATATTACTCTGGCGCATATGCTCAGTCATCAAAGCGGACTGTTTGATATCCGTAATCTCATTGATGATGCCACTGAAATGGCCGACTGGTCACAGATGCTGGACCGGATTGCGGCAGCTGAACCACGATTTCAGGTTGCAACCGATGCTGCTTACCAACCGCTGACTTTTGGCTGGCAAGTAGGTGGTGTACTGGAAAAAGCGACTGGTAAAAAACTGGGTGAACTGATGCAGGAATATCTGGTACAGCCACTACAGTTAAATGGTGCTTATTTTAGCGTACCGACGCATGAGTTAGCTCGGGTGGCCTTACCTATTTTAAAGCCTAAAACAACTAAGTCTCAAACACAAACTGCGAAAAAAACTGTGTCAAGGCAACCCAGCCTGATGGAACGAGCATTGGTATGGAGTGGTCAGAGTCCACAGGATTTTCAGGATGCCATGATTCCTAAGGGCATGAAGAACTTTAGTTTCTTTAGTCATGAGGGTCTACAGGCCATTATTCCGTCTGCTAATGGAGTATTTACCGCAGAGAGTCTGGCAAAAATCTATGCCATGCTGGCCAGTCGTGGTGAATGGCAAGGACAGCAACTGATCTCGCAGGAGGTATTCCAGCGACTTAGTCAGGTGCAATACAAAACAAGAGATCGGGTCATGCCTTTACCGATGCACTGGCGCTTGGGTTACCACCGTGTTCTCACTTTAGGAAAAGCCTCTAAAGGTTTTGGTCATATGGGCTTTAATGGCTCTGGTGCCTGGTGTGACCCTGAACGGAATTTAAGTTTTGCCTATACGCATAATTTCCCGACAGGTTCATTAACCGGAGATTACCGTCTTTGGGGCCTGACGCAGGAAACCTTGCGCTGTGCGGATGCGGTACTGACCGGCCGCAAAGGCTGGCGCTAAATATCCCTGATTTGGGAGTTTAGCCCGTCAGACAAATATGCTATTTTGTCGCGCAGTCCATGGCTATGGTGTGAAGTAATGAAAAAAGTGCTGGTGATTCCTTTGGTCGCAAGCAGTGCGTTGTTCGGATGTCAGGATCCGAATCAGCCGGCTGCAAAAACGGTGATGGAAGCCAAAGCTCAGATTCCTGCCTGGGTCGGGAGTTATCAGGGCACGACGCCATGTATGGGATGTTTTTCAAGTTGTGAAGATTGTCCAGGCATGGCAGTGGCCTTGACCTTGAATGAAGATCAGACCTTTACTTTACAGCGTGAAAGTTTAAGTGGACATAATGAAATTGAAACGATGAGCGGGCAGATTCGGTTTCAGGATGAATCACAACAAAAGATTGAACTACTGAATGTCGATACCCGAAATCTGCTCTATGTCGATCTGAAAAAGCATGTTTTGGAAATTCGTGAAGATCAAACAGGCAAACGCTACCAAATGCAAAGTGACTTTATCCTGTTTGAATCGGTCTAATTTTAAAAAAGCATCTGTTTTATATCCCTTTTTCAATGATTTTGATCAAGGGATTTTTATTCTTTATAAACCGGCATTCATTTCACTATTTTATAAAAAAACAGTATGCTTAGACCTGTAAAAAGGAGCATACATGTATCAAGTACTTGCGCGAAAATACCGTCCTCGTAATTTTAATGAATTGGTGGGGCAAAACCATGTATCACGTGCTTTAACCAGCGCGCTCGAACGTGGCCGTTTGCATCATGCCTATTTGTTTACGGGAACGCGTGGTGTCGGAAAAACCACGATTGCACGTATTTTGGCGAAGTGCTTGAACTGCGAGACCGGTATTACCTCGACGCCTTGTGAGGTCTGTGCGACCTGTACCGCAGTCAATGAAGGTCGTTTTATTGATTTAATCGAAATCGATGCAGCATCACGCACCAAGGTCGAAGATACCCGCGAGCTGCTCGACAATGTTCCTTATGCACCGACTCAAGGCCGCTTTAAGGTCTACCTGATCGATGAAGTGCACATGCTGTCCACGCATTCTTTCAATGCGCTGTTAAAGACGCTGGAAGAACCGCCAGAACATGTCAAATTTCTGTTTGCAACCACTGATCCGCAAAAACTGCCAATTACCGTAATTTCTCGCTGTCTGCAATTTACTTTGCGTCCATTGGCAGTCGATGAAATTACCGAACATCTGGGCAATATTCTTAGCAAAGAAAGCATTCAGTCTGATCAGGATGCGATCTGGCAGATTGCTGAATCTGCGCAAGGTTCTCTGCGTGATGCCTTGTCTCTGACCGATCAGGCGATTGCCTATGGTCAGGGTGTGATTCAGCATCAGGATGTCAAAGACATGCTCGGTCTGATTGACCGCACCATTATTTATGACCTGATTCTGGCGATTCACCAGAACCAGAAAGCGCATGTCAGTCAGTTATTGCTACAGTTCCGTCAGCAAGCTCTGGATGTGTCACTAGTGCTCGATCAGTTGATTTCGACGTTGCATGAACTAGCCTTATTGCAGTACCTGCCAGATCTGAGTCTGAAATATAGTGCTGAGATCAATCAAAAAATTATGCAATTATCCGGTCTGATTTCTGCTCAGGATCTGCAACTTTATTATCAGATTGCCTATAAGGGTCGTGCCGATTTACAGCTTGCAGTTACGCAGGAACAAGGCTTTGAGATGACGGTGCTACGCTTACTGGCTTTCCGTCCATTACAACCAAGTGAAATTCCAGTAATGCAGGAGACTGCATCGCAACAGGCAACAACCCATACAACACGTCTACAGCCACCTGTTCAGACACAACTTCAATCTGAATCAATAGAAACACAATCATTGGAGGCAGAACCGGTATTTGATGATTTCTCTCTGGACGATGGGACAGATGAGGAGATTGATGTTGCATCAGCGTCTGGGCCTTCTTCGGATGATTTTCTCGATGAAGAAGAGCCAACCAGCATCACTGCACCTGAATCTGTCCAGCCCGTAGTAATTCAGACCACCATTGAAGAAGTGCAGTCTAGTGATCAAATTGTTTTTGATCCAAATGATGATAAAGGCCTATTTGGTTTTGATGAAATCGAGAGTACGCCAGAAGCACCGGCTACTAGCAACAGTTCGGATGATTTCCTGCTTGAAGAGTTTATTCCTGCAGATGCCGTCATTCCTGCTGAGCCAGTACAAGAGACCATGTCTGCTGATGAGGAATTTAGTCTTGCTGCACCGGAAATAGAGCTTTCACAGGAAACAACCGATCAGCCTGCTCTTGAAAATACAGCGTCGGTTCAGCCAGTTGTACAGACAGCTTTGCTGGAAGATATTTCCCAAGATGTAAATACGCAGAATCTGATGCCACAGGATATTTTAAAAATACCTGAGCAAACCTTAGAAGGCGAGTGGAGCGTAGAAAAATGGGAATACTGGTTCCGTAATAGCCAACTTTCTCCAGCGGTACAGGAACTGGCACAGTATGGCGTCATGACTGGCCAGATGAATGGAGAATCCGTTTTCCATATTCCTGAACAGTACCAGCAGTTGCTGACCCAGTTGCAACATAATCTGGAAGCTGCTTTGCAACAGCAATGGCCGCAAACTAACTTCCAGGTGAAATTTGAAAATGTGGACCAGTTAACACCATATACCATGCAGCATCAGCGTAAGGCACGTGCCTTTAAACGTGCCGAAGAATTGTTACATGCTGAACCGGCCGTACGTGATCTGCTACAGCAGTTTGACGGTGAACTGCAAAATATTCAGCTGAAATAGGCTGGATGTTAAGTCACAACAAATCGAGATAAAGCATCCCGCATTTCAACTGGAATCGGGGTGCTTTTTCGTGTCTCACGATCGACAAATACATGGACAAAATTGCCTTGTGCAGCGGCTGTATCCGAGTTGCGTTTAAAAATAGCCAGATCATAGCTGAGCGATGAATTTCCCATGCTTTCAATGGCTACGCCCACTTCAATAATTTCCGGATAAGACAGTTCCTGATTAAACTGACAGTTGGAGCTGACGACCAGTCCAATCATGGGTGAATATTTTGGGTCAAAAGCAGCTTCCTGAATCAGCAGGGCATTGGCGGCGGTATCAAAATAACTGTAATAAGTCACATTGTTGACATGGCCGTACAGATCATTGTCTGCCCAACGGGTTTGAATGGGCAGGAAAAAAGTATAGTGTTCACGCTGTTTGATGGTGGCTTTCATCACTATTCAGTCCTCAGCTAGATAAGGCTTAGGTGGAAATTGATCTAGGAATAGATCGCCTGATAAATCTGATAAGCATCCTCCACCTTGAGTTCACGTGGATTATTCTGCAACAGCCGGCTTTGTTGCATCGCATCTTCTGCCATCACCTGCAGTATATGTTCTGGAACATTCAACTGATTTAGTTTTAGAGTCAAACCGCTTTGCATCAGATGATTATTAAAATGATCAATAAACAGATCGGTCAGGCCATCATGGCAACCTTTACTACGGGGATCCAGCCAGGTCATCAATTCCGCATAGAGCTGTTTGGCCGCTGGCGCATTAAACTTTAATACTTCAGTTAGAACCAGTGCATTGCTATGCCCATGCGAAAGATGAAAATGTCCACCCAGTGGATAAGCCAGCGCATGTACGGCAGCGACTGGTGCATTGGCAAAGGCTTGTCCGGCCAGCATGGAACCGACCAGCATATTTTGGCGGGCATCTAAATCATGACCGTTTTGCAGTACACGTTGCAGATTGGCATTCATTAATCTTAAAGCCTGTTTGGCCAGCATATCCGAATAAGGATTTTTCTTGTGTTTTGAGGTATAGGCTTCAATGGCATGTACCATGGCATCAATGCCGGTGGCGGCAGTGATCTGTGCTGGAAGATTCTGGGTAAATGTTGCATCCAGAATGGCAATATCTGCAAAAAGGATCGGTGCCACAATACCGGTTTTAGTGGTTTCACCTGTGGTGACAATCGAAATCGGCGTCACTTCTGAACCTGTTCCAGCCGTAGTTGGTACCAGAATTAAAGCTAAACGCGGTCCGGTGGCATTATCAACGCCATACAGATCAGACAATGTCTGATGCTGTTCAGGATGCGCCAAAATTGCAATGAGTTTGGCCACATCCATCGAGCTGCCACCACCAAAGCCCAGCACCACATTAATATTTTCCTGTTTTGCAAAAGCCACCGCTTCAAGCACCACTGTATCGGGCGGATCGGCCTGAACATCCGAGTAAATCACATACTCCAGTCCGGCAGATTCAATAATATCCAGAATCGGCAGATGTAATTGCTCCTTCAGCATACCCGGGTCAGTCACCAGTAGAAGACGGCGATAACGGCCATTTTTTAGAATTTTAAATAATTCCTGAATCGTGCCTAGTCCGGCAATGATATTGGGGACGGTTTGAAACTGAAAACGATTCATGGCGATATCCTTGATTTTTTTATTGCAAATACGAGATTATTCTATGGTTGTAAGATAGGAATCAGTATATAAATAACTTAACATAAGAATCCTTAAAATAAAGTAGCTCTGAGGTTGTTTATGTCATCCAGAACGCCATACAAGGTGTTATGTGTTTGTTTGGGAAATATTTGCCGCTCTCCCACGGCAGAAGTTGTACTCAGACATTATTGTGATGAACAGCAACTGAATATTGTGGTCGATTCTGCCGGAACCAGTAATTATCATCCGGGCAAGGCACCGGACTTGCGTAGCCAGCAGCATGCGCTGAAACGTGGCTATGACCTTTCAGCACTTCGCGCACGTCAACTTATTCCGCATGATTTTATTGATTATGATCTGATTCTGGCGATGGATCTGGAGAATTTATCCAATATCCAGAACATACAGCGTCTGGCAGAAACTCAGTTTGGTCATGTACGTGCACGTGTGGCATTGATGAGTGAACATGATCAGACCTATCCGAAACAGGCCTTACCGGATCCCTATTATGGCGAAGCGGATGGCTTTGAACGGGTGCTTGATCAGTGTGAGTCCAGCAGCCAGGCCTGGATTGAGATTTTTAAACAGAATTTACACAAGGTTTAAGCGATGCAGATTCAAACCCAGGTTCAACTTAAACCTTTTAATACCTTAAATTTAGAAGCAGTTGCTTCGCACTATGCTCAGATTCAATCCACCGCTGATCTGCTAACTGCACTGGATTTTGCGGAACAGCAGCAACTCAATTTGCTGATCCTGTCAGGCGGCAGTAATATGTTGTTGCCGGAGCAGATTGATGCGCTAGTTCTGCATATGGATATTCAAGGCATTGAAATGCTGGATGCTGATGATCAGTCGCAACGTTTACGTGTAGGCGGCGGACAAGGCTGGCATGACTTCGTGCTCTGGACTACAGCACAAGGTCTGTATGGTTTACAAAATTTGGCCCTGATTCCTGGACGTGTCGGTGCTTCGCCAGTACAGAATATTGGCGCTTATGGCGTCGAAGTTGGCGAGTTTATCGATTTAGTTGAGGTCTATGACCGTCAGTTGAAACAGTTTGCTTCGATTGGCGCAGCAGATTGCCAATTTGCCTATCGGCATAGTATTTTTAAAGATGATCCTAATCGTTATGTGATTACCCATGTGATTTTTAGATTACTTAAACAGCCAGATTTGAAACTGAATTATGGTGATCTGAAGACTGCGGTCGGTGATCAGCTCACAGCAGAAAACTTGCAGCAACAGGTCATCCAGATTCGCCAGAGTAAATTGCCTGATCCACAAGAATTTCCCAACGTGGGCAGCTTCTTTAAAAATCCGGTGGTTGATCAGGCGGTCTTTGACCAAATTGCTGTATCTTTCCCGAATTTACCCCATTACCAGCAAACGAATGCTCAAGTTAAACTGGCAGCAGGCTGGTTGATTGATCAGGCGGGCTGGAAGGGTAAACAGTTGGGGCCTGTCGGCATGTTTCATAAACAGGCGCTGGTGTTGGTGAATTATGGTCAGGCCTCTCTCACCGATGTCCGTAAAACGTATCGTGCAGTACAACAGTCAGTTTGGGAAAAATTTAGTCTAATGCTGGAGCCTGAACCTGTATTGTTCGATAAAAATGGCTTGATCCGTTCTCATCAGGAAGAGGAATAACATGAAAAACACCCATTGGATGGTACGTTTGCTACAAATTGTCACTGGACTGTTTGTGCTATGCGGCTGTCTACTGGTGTTGGTTTATACGCCTTTTTACTCAAAAATGATCGTCAAGGGCTTAAACCAGTTTGTCTCCTTAGAGCTAAATGAAGTCGCGGCTCAAAGCCAGAAAATGGCTGCACTCAGCGAACATGAAAATCTGGAACCTGGCTCTGATTTATGGATTGCCCGTCAGGCGTATTTAAAGGTCATGGAACAGGATATCCAGCAAAATAACTCGGCCAACCTGATGCTGATTCAGGCACGTTATAAAGCACTGCAGCAGGTGATTGAAGAATATCAACGCGAACAGCAAGATCAAAAAGCAGAGCAAAGTCCACCTGCTCAGGTGCCCTTATTGTCCTCTCAGGAAGAAGCAGAACCAGCCGATCCGACAGCCAATGTCCGGGAATTGCTGGAGTGGGACAGTAGTGAAAATAAGGAACGCATTGAGCAATATATGGAGTTTTTGACGACGCATCCACTTGAGCAGGGTGAAGCCAGTTCGGTACAGGAAACCGATGGAGAGGAAATCCAGCAGGACTTGGCTTTACTACAAGAGCAACAGCAGGCTAAACCGGCGAATAGCTCCCAACCTTATGCCATTGTGGTATTGGGTGGTGGCTTAACCCTAGATGACCAAGGCAAAGAGATCATCGTCAATAACTATACGCGACTACGTCTGGAAACTACGCTGGCAGTAGAGAAACATTATCAGTTGCCGATTGTTCTGAGTGGGGTCGAAGCGCCGTATATGCAGCGCTGGTTAAAAAATCATGGTGTCGATGCCAAATTACTGGAAGATCGCAGCATGAACACCTGTGAAAATACCCGTTTCAGTTCATTATTATTACAAAAGAAAGGTGGAGCGCCTACAGTGATTCTGATTACGGATCGTTATCATATGCCGCGTACCCGCCGTTTATTTGCGTTAAATGGCATACAAACCATTCCGGTAGAAGCGCCGATGCCAACGCCATTGACACGATGGCGTCCAAGTGCACAAAATTATGATCACAGTCGTCGTGCCAATTATGAAATGTTGGCGACCATGCGCGATATGTGGTTTGGATCCAGTGACTGTCGGGAGGTGCCATAATGTCTGATATCCCATTTTTAAATCCCACCATTCTGAAACAGCTGGATTTACCCATTCCGAGTCGGGATGTTACGCCTCAACTCTTGCCACCTTTAAACCTGAATCGTAGTGATGAACCGCCGATTGATCTGCAGTCCTATCGAAAGCTTTATGGTTTTGATTTACTGGACTGCAAACACTGGCAGGGCTATGTACAGATGCCATTATTCAAGTTGCATGTACAGGTGTTTGAACCGAATCTGGAAAATACCCGCTTTGACAAGATTCAGGGAACTGCTTTTCTGTTGCATGGTTATCTGGAACATAGCGGCATTTATCAGCCGATTGTCAAAGAGCTTTTAGAACAGGGTTTTAGTGTGTTGACCTATGATCTGCCTGGACATGGTCTGAGTGATGGTTCACCTGCCAGCATTCAGAATTTTGATCATTATCAGCAGGTTTTGCATGCCGTACATCGTTATGTGCAACATGCCTCACAATTACCGAAACCTTGGGTTGGCATCGGGCAGAGTACCGGCGGTGCGATCTGGATGCACCATTTACTGGAATTTGCAGAACGTCGTGAAAATCCTTTTGTTGAGCGGGTCTTGCTATTATCACCATTGATTCGTCCCGCCAAAACTGCCTGGTGGCATAATTCGGTCGGATTGGGCATTATTAGCCGAATCAAACGTGAAGTTCCCCGGCATTTCAGACGCAATAATCATAATCCGGAGTTTCTGCGTTTTATCCGGCTTAAAGATCCATTACAACCACGAATGATGGGCATGGACTGGATTTTAGCGATGTCACGCTGGATGCTGGAAATGGAAGCGCGTCCGGCTTGTCGTATTCCAGTCTGGCTAGCACAGGGTGCACAGGATCAGACTGTGGACTGGCGTTATAATATCGAATTTATCCGACGTAAATTCAGACTCCAGACTTTGCTTATGCTAGAAGAGGGTTCGCATCAGTTAATCAATGAGCGTGCTGATATTCGTGCTGCATTGACGGGTTTGATTCCTGCCTTTCTGCATGCACACGGCAGCAAAACTTATTATTAATAGATTGAAAATTTAATATTTAAAAAGGCGTTTATGAAAACGCCTTTTTTAGTTCTAATGCTATTGATTTAAAATTTTTCTAATTGGGCCAAATTCCACATCCGGAAGTAGAAGTTCTCCTCATCCTTATTTTCACAGGACAATAATTCACCTTCTTTGAGCCAAAAATGAATCTGCGCAAAGTTCTTTATTTCGTGATTATTCACGCGTTGTGCCAGATGATGCGCCTTAATAGCGGAAGGGTGTTTGAGACCTGCGGAAGCTATTAATTCAGACAGGGCATGTAAGGTGTTTTTATGAAAATGAAACACCCGTTCGGCCTTGGTCGGCACATGTAAGGCTTTCTGGCGATCTTTGTCTTGGGTGGTGACTCCGACAGGGCATTGATTGGTATGACAACTTTGTGCCTGAATACAGCCCACTGCAAACATAAAACCACGGGCAGAGTTCACCCAATCCGCACCAATGGCAAGCGTGCTGGCAATATCGAATGCACTAATTATTTTACCACTTGCACCAATTTTGATCTTATCTCTCAAACCTGCACCAACCAGGGTATTGTGTACAAACAGCAAACCTTCTCTTAATGGGGCACCAACATAGTCAATTAATTCAATGGGTGCAGCTCCCGTTCCACCTTCAGAGCCATCAACCACAATAAAATCTGGGTAAATCTGGGTATGTAACATAGCTTTGACCATGCTCATAAACTGCCACGGCTGGCCCAGACATAGCTTAAATCCGACCGGTTTTCCGTTGGAAAGTTCACGTAATTTTTGTATGAAATGCATCATTTCAATCGGTGTGCTAAATGCCGGATGACTCGAAGGTGAAACACAATCATGATCACGGCTGATGCCTCGAATTTGGGCAATTTCTTCCGAAATTTTACTTTTAGGTAAAATACCGCCGTGGCCAGGTTTTGCGCCTTGCGAAAGCTTGATTTCAATCATCTTCACTTGGGGTAATTTGGCTTGTGCAGCAAAACGTTCCGGATCAAATTGCCCATCTAAAGTACGGCAGCCAAAATAACCACTGCCAATTTCCCAGACCAGATCACCGCCATATTCCAGATGGTAGGGGCTGATACTGCCTTCGCCTGTATCATGGAAAAAATCACCTTTTTTAGCGCCGAGATTAAGGGCTCTTATTGCATTGGCACTCATGCTGCCAAAGCTCATGGCTGAAATATTTAAAATAGAAGCTGAAAAGGGCTGGGTACATTGCTCATTTCCAATCAGGATGCGAAAAGTCTGCGGATCGGCAACTTTGCAGGGCGTGATGGAATGACTAACAAAACGGTAATTATCTTCATAGACATTCAGGATCGAGCCGAAAGGTTTATCAGAATTTTCATTTTTTGCCCGCTGATACACCAGACTGCGCTGCATACGGGAAAAAGGCAGTGCGTCCCGGTCGGCTTCAATAAAATACTGACGAATCTCGGGACGGAATTCCTCAAAGATAAAGCGGAAATGTCCCATAATGGGATAATTTTTCAGAATGGAATGCTTATTTTGTAGTACATCATACAAACCCAGCAAACTCAGCAGAATGCTCAGGATCCATAGGGTATTCACTAACGTTTGCGGCATAAAATAATAGATATAACGCGGTGAATAACCGATATGAAATGTAGTAAAAATCACTGCAATCAGAATGCAGGCAAACCAGACCGAATGGCGGGAAAAGAAAGTATTGAGCAGCTTGTGACGTACTAATTGAGCAGGGTTAGCCATTGTAAAATTAAGTCCCTATTTCTACTTCTATAGGGCTTTATGATGTGCAGAGCGAGGTATCTTATACAAGCAGAGAATTGTTATTCGATTTTATAAACTTGCCGAAAATGCTATTAAGCCAGACAATGAATCGGCAGCGATTACAGATAAATTTTACGGAAAAAGTTCTATAGAAAAAATCTGCAAAAGACATGCATTCTATTTATTTCACAAGTAAGGCGGATGACTTTATAGTCGGTTTATTCACTACATAGGAGTCTTAAACCATGACCAAAAAATCCATTCGCTTTAATGATGCTGAGCTGGCTTGCTCATGTCTCAGTCATTTTTAAATATTGATGTTTCATTCAAGCTGCATTTCGGGGTGTCAAAGAAAAGCAGATTGGCACAGCGGCAGATCACCACAACAAGAATAAAAATATAAGCATAATTCTCCAGTCCCCAATTTGGGGATTTTTTTATTCTGGAATACCTAAAAGAATCTGGATGAAGCCTGTGTAGTTAAGGGTTTTCCTCATCCAGTTGAGCGACTGCATTGGCCACAATACTCGGTTCAATATGTTTAATCTTTTTACCAAAGCTACGCAGCCACCAGACCAGTTGAGAGGTAAATGGCACGGTAGCAGTGATCAGCGACATGCCATCTTCCATTTTTTCAATTTTCTGGTCTTTACTGAGCTGGCTTTCCTCAAAGTAATGCGCATCCGACTCTGACATGCTGAGTTTAAGCGTGACATTTTCGGTGGGATGGTTGAAGTCCACCCGGAAGCCCAGTGCACCAGAATCAATATAATCATCAATATCGAAATTGACCGGATGCAAGGCACGTGAATTCAGCACGACGGCCGATTTAAAGCGGTGCAGTGCAAAGGTCTGGATATCCGATTTGTCATGACGGGTACACACCAGATAAATGATTGACCCTTTTTGTACCAATGCCAGAGGATTGAGAATATAGGTTTTTTCTTCGCTGTTATGACCACGGCCCTGATACACACATTCCAGTTGTTTGTCCTGTAACAGGCCTTCATACACCGCTTGCTGCGCGGCCTTATCTACCACAGGTGGAATCAGCGGTTGGGTGGCCGGAACAATGCGTACGCGGTTAATCCATTGCCGGACATTGTTCTGGGAAGAAAGACTGCGTCGTGCCAGATCAAACCACGGATTCATTTCCTCGATCAGGCTCGGTGGCAGCAGATGTTTTAAATGTTCTTCGACCATCATGAAAGTGACCGCTTGCGAGCTGGTCATATGCGGCAAACTTTGCAGCGGCGCATCTGAACGCCAACGCCAGCCTTGCGGCGTGGTTTTACTGCTTTCAATTGGAAAGCGTTGCGCAATCTGATTCAGGTCACGCTGAATGGTACGTAGACTGATATCAATGCCTTCGCGATTCAGGATTTCCTGTAATTCACGTGTTCCCATCCATTTGCCGGTAGAAAGACGCGACAAAATTTGCCATTGGCGATACAGACTGTTTGAAGTTTCTTTTTCTTGTGCTGACATAATTTATTTTGCTGGCAATAAAGAAGAGGGGATTTAGGCTTAGCTTAACACAATAAAAAAACTCTCATTTTTTCGCAAGTCCCTCTGTGCAACATTTGTCCTACAATTCTAAAACAACTTGGTCGAAAATAGCATTGAGTTCATTGGGCATTTATTAGATTAATGGTAATTGAAATGCAGATGTCATGGCATGGATATTGCTTTGATTTAATTATAATAGATGATAATACGAGGGTTTGTATGCTTAAAGGAAATCGGGATACAAATGTGATTGAAACAATTGATAAATTTAGTTCCCAGAATATTGGAAAAAATTTTATAGACACTAAAACTACAGCGGTATCTACTACAACAAACCCACAACTTTTACTGCAGCAGTTATCTTCAAAGTTCTTTAATGAAATGCAGGATGAACATGTGCTGTCCAGTCAGGCAGGTCAAAGACTGGAAGAATGGTTATCTCAACATACGCTGGATGAACTCAATGCACTGAATCAGGTAGCAAAAGAACATTTTTTAAATCATGGTATTACCTTTACCGTTTATGGCGATGAAGAAGGCGTAGAACGCACTATTCCCTACGATATCATTCCGCGAGTCATAGACCGGAAACAGTGGAATATGGTGGCTTTAGGCTCGGCACAACGAGTACGGGCGCTAAATTTATTCTTACATGATATTTATCATCAACAGGACATTTTAAAAGCCAATATCATTCCTGAGTTGCAGATTTTAACTCATGAAGCCTATCAGCCGCATATGTATCAACATAGCTTGAAAGGCGGGATTTATAGCCAGATTAGCGGGATCGATGTGATCCGTGATTCCAAGGGCGAGTTTTATGTCTTAGAAGATAATCTCAGAACGCCATCTGGCGTGTCTTATATGCTGGAATGCCGCAAGATCAGTGAAAAACTGATGCCGAAAGTATTCGAGCAGTCCAAGATTGCCGGAATCGAGCAATATCCACAATTATTAAAAGAAATCCTGATCGAAAATGCTTATGTCGATAAGCCATTTGTGGTGGTACTGACCCCAGGACGTTTTAATAGTGCTTACTATGAACATTCTTTCCTTGCAAGAGAGATGGATGTGCCATTAGTAACATCACGTGACCTTTTTGTTGATGACTCGAAGGTTTATGTAAAAACCATACGTGGTCGCCAACGAGTCGATGTTATTTATAGACGGGTCGATGATGCGTTTCTTGATCCTTTATGCTTTAAACCGGATAGCACTTTGGGTGTCGCTGGCTTGATGTCAGCTTATTTGCAAAATAATGTTGTGATTGCCAATGCACCGGGAACCGGTGTGGCAGATGACAAATCGGTTTATCCATATGTCGACAAAATGATTCGTTTTTATTTGGGCGAGCAGTCAATTCTAAAAAATGTTCCGACTTATCAATGTCGTAATTCTGAAGAATTAGACTATGTCGTGGCTCATCTGGATCAGCTGGTGGTGAAAGAAGCGCAGGGTTCGGGCGGTTATGGCATGCTCATTGGACCACAAGCGTCTAAACAGCAAATTGAAACTTTCAGGGAGAAAATTTTAGCTGCGCCGCATTTATATATTGCGCAGCCAACTTTGGACTTATCGGTTAGTCCGACTTTGACCAATTTTGGTATTGCTGAACGTCATATCGACTTACGCCCATTTGTATTAAGTTCGCCTTATCGTACTGAAATCGTACAGGGTGGCTTGACACGCGTGGCGATGCAGCCCGGTTCACTGGTGGTGAATTCATCACAAGGTGGCGGTATCAAAGATACCTGGGTAGTCGACAATTTACATTCATAAGATTCCAAAGAAGGAAAATGTCATGGTTTTGCTGAATAGCAATGCACAACATATTTTTTGGTTAGGGCGTTATTTATCTCGCACTCATTTTTTATGTGCGCGCTTTCCATTTTTAGAAGACGAAGCGGCAGTAGCGTATGCCCATGCTTTCTGTTTGCCTGCCTTTGATGCCAGTTCCCTAAATGAGCTGGTACTTGATCCTACGCAAGTGGCGTCTTTTAGCCAGCAGTTTAAAGTAGCTAAAGACAATATTCAGGAATTACGCGGGGTGCTGTCTGCTTCAGGCTATGCGGAACTGATGAAATTGATCAAAACCGCAGACAAAAATGCTGGTTATATCTGTGAAGTGGTGACGGAATGTGAAGATATTCTGGAAGCCGAATCTTCCGATATTTTTCTGTTTTTTAGTCTAGGGCAATGTGTCGAACAGCTCGATCATCAGTTACGTCTGGGTGAAGAAACCAGTACTACACTCTGCAAGATTGATTATGTGGTCAGAATTTTGGTAGAGATGGGCTGGAATGATCTGGAACAGTACTGGGAGCAGTTGCGTACAGAACCGAACCGGATTCAGTTTTACCAGTTTAGCGACCATATTCATCAACTGTTTGAGGCAGATGTATGAAATTGATGGTGAATCACCAAACGCATTATATGTACACGGCCGAGGTGAGGAACAGTATTCAGTACATTAAAATGATGCCTTCGAGCAATGCGCATCAGCGGGTGCATTCCTGGGATATTAGTGTGCCGGGTAATAAAGAAATCCGGAAAGATGCATTTCATAATCTGTGGATGACCTGTAGCCAGCGGGAGCCTTATTATTCCCTGACTATCATGGCGCAAGGGATTGTTGAACTGAATCCTGCGCATCAGAGTGGACTGAATGATTCAATCAATCCCAATCTTTTTCTACAGCCGACCGAATCGACACAATGTAATGCAGCAATGAAAGACTTTGCACAACGTCATGTTCCTGCATTAACCCGTCAGCATTTGATTGGACTGGCACAGGCCTTGCTGGAGCATGTGCCTTATATTTCCAACAGTACTTCAGTGCAAGGCTCTGCAATAGATGCCTTTGAGTCCAGACAGGGCGTCTGTCAGGACCATAGTCATATTTTTATTGCCATGTGCAAATATCTAGGTTTGCCTGCACGCTATGTTTCTGGTTATTTATATGCACAAAATGCTTCGCATCTGGCCAGTCACGCTTGGGCAGAGGTGTTTGTAGACCAGACATGGTATTGTTTTGATGTCAGTAATCTGTTGTTTACTCCAAGTTCGCATGTTTATGTGGCGATTGGACGGGATTATTGGGATGTGGCGCCGGTACGCGGTGTCAGAGAAAAGGGCGGTGTGGAATCCATGCATTCCATCGTTCAAGTGCTAGGATGTTAATAAGGACGAATGAATGACGTATTGTTGTGCACTACGTTTAGAGCAAGGTATGCTTTTTATCAGTGATACCCGGACCAATGCCGGAGTAGATCACATTTCTGTATTTCGAAAGTTGTATACCTTTGGTATTCCTGGTGAACGTATGATCGTCATACAGGCATCCGGAAATCTGGCAACCACACAAGCCGTGATTGGGCATATCAAAAATCAGCTCGAACTGAAGCAGGAACCCAATATCTTGAGTCTGCACACCATGTTTGATGTCGCTGAGCTGGTGGGTAGTATGCTGAAAAAAGTGATTGCCAATGTTACGAGCGATATTTCGGAACAAAGTAATTATTATTGCAATCTGCTGGTCGGGGGGCAACTTAAAGATCAGGATATGCAGCTTTATCATGTTTATCCGCAAGGGAACTTTATCTGTGCCACACGCGATACGCCGTATTTCCAGATTGGCGAAAGTAAATATGGCAAGCCAATCTTGGATCGTGCGCTGACTTATGATATGCCGCTGGATGAAGCTTTGCGCTGTTCCCTGATTTCATTTGCATCGACCCTACGTTCCAATGTATCGGTCGGCATGCCCCTCGATGTGCTGGTCTATAAAAAAGACAGTCTGATCATGCCAAGAGGCAAGCGTATTGCCGAAGATGATGAGTATTTCACGTCAATCAGCCGGCAATGGTCAGAGACCTTAAAAAAAGGACTGGCAGAACTTCCTGTTCCCTCTAATGAGTATTTCTTATAAAAACCTATCGTGATTCAGGCTTTTCGCGTACAGTATTAACTTCTATGCAGTCCAGCATAATAAAAATAGAGAAGTTAGCGCATGTACCAATTTTGTTACGCCAGTAAAAGTACTTCTCCCAAAACTGATTTGCTTGAAGATTTAGCGAATATTTTGAAAGAAGCCCGTGATTTTAATTACCAGCATCAAGTGACAGGTGTACTTTATTTCGCAGATGGTCATTTTTTTCAATGTCTGGAAGGTGAATGTCCCACTTTAAAAAGTCTGCTGGTGGAGCGACTGAATAAAGATCCTCGCCATCAGGACATTAAACTATTTGAAACCAAGGAAATTGAATATCCAAGTTTCCCGGACTGGTCCATGAAATATATTTCCAAACGTAGTCAGATCCAACAATTCTGTCGGGAAATGGGATTTGATGACTTTAATCCTTTTGCCTTTCAGCAAACTCATGTCGATGCCTTATTAATGCAATTATGCATAGAGCAGGGCGAGGAACAAAAGTCAGCCTAAAGAAAAAGCCCAACATAGATTGGGCTTTTTTAACTCTTAAGATTAGATCAAACTACTTTGCGTAGTGGACGATTGCTCAGTCGGCATAATAGTTCATAACCAATCGTGCCATTCGCTTCTGCAACATCGTCAATCAGACGGGTTTTACCCCAAAGTTCAACTTCTGTGCCCAATTGCACATCTAATCCTGTGACATCAATAGCGATCATATCCATCGCTACGCGGCCAATCACGCGAGTTTGCTGACCATTGATTGCGACATAGTTCTGTTTAGGGAAAGCGCGAGGATAACCGTCACCATAGCCAATTGAAACAATGGCCAAAGTCATGTTTTGGTCTGCGGTGAACGTCGAACCATAACCGACATGCTCACCTGCTTGAATCTCATTCAAGGCAATAATCTCGGCAGTAAAGGTCATGACCGGTTTCAAATCCAGGTCATGTACATCACGGTCTGCAAAAGGCGTCGCGCCGTAGAGCATGATCCCGGGACGGACATAGTCAAAATGCAATTCTGGATATTTATAGATTGCAGCCGAGTTACAGCAAGAGGCTAAAATTGGAGCGCAGTCATTTTTAATTTCCAGGAATTGACGGATTTGTTCATCATTCAGTGGATGCTCGGCATCGGCATTGGCAAAATGCATGGCTAGCACGCAACTAAAGCCTTCAGCTTTTAGCGTATGAATTACATCTTTGATCACATCAATCTTAAAACCTAATCGGTTCATGCCGCTGTTCAGTTTGACCCAGACTTTAAGATCTTTGGCGATATAGGTCTCTTTATGAGCCAGTAACCAGTCGAGTTGGGCCTGATGATGTACCACAACTTCAATATTCTGTTCGATTACGATTGGCATCTCATCTGCAGAAAAAACACCTTCGATGAGCGTGATCGGCTGTAGATAGCCCAATTCACGAATTTCCAGGGCTTCTTGCAGGCAGGCGACACCAAAGGCATCGGTTTCGCTTAAGGCTGCTAAGCAGTCTTTAACTCCGTGTCCATAAGCATTGGCCTTTACCATGCTGACTATTTTCGCGGTTGGGGCAAGTTGTTTGACACGGTTTAAATTATATTGCAGCGCAGCGCTGTCAATATAAACTGTAGCTTGACGCACCCTAAATTACTCCTAGAGGGACGATGGAAATGTGATGACGAGAGTCTGATTACTCTTCATCATCATACTGAGCATAGAACTCAGGTGAGAGATTACTAAAGCGGGTATATTGACCTTCGAATGCCAGACGTACGGTACCAATCGGGCCGTTACGCTGTTTGCCGATAATGATTTCGGCGGTGCCAGCTTCCTTGGATTCCTTGTTATAAACCTCATCACGGTAAATAAACATGATCAAGTCGGCATCCTGCTCGATCGCACCAGATTCACGCAAGTCGGACATCACCGGACGTTTGTTTGGACGGTTCTCCAGCGATCGGTTGAGCTGTGACAGGGCAATCACTGGACACTGCATTTCCTTCGCCAAGGCTTTTAAGCTTCGGGAAATTTCCGAGATCTCGCCAACACGGTTATCACCCATGCCAGGGACTTTCATCAGCTGCAGGTAATCGACCATGATGCAGCCCAGCTTTCCGCCATGCATTTTGGCAATACGACGCGCACGGGCACGTAATTCTGTCGGCGGCAGTGCAGAAGAATCATCGATATACAGATTTTTTTCTTGTAAATGCACAATGGTACTGGTGACTTTTGACCATTCATCACTGTCCATTTTACCAGAACGTAAATGTCCTTGATGCACGCGACCAAATGATGAAATCAAACGCATGGCGATCGAGTCGGCTGGCATCTCCATTGAATAGACCAGAGCAGGCAGGTTGTTATTGAATAAAACACTTTCGACCAGATTCATGGCAAAGGTGGTTTTACCCATGGATGGACGCGCTGCGACAATAATCAGGTCACCGGATTGCATGCCGGAAGTTTTGTTATCCAGTTCCACAAAACCAGTAGTTAAACCGGTAATGCTACCTTCCATTTGTGACAGTTCATTTAATTTATCAAATACGTCCGCAACCACCGAGTTGATCGGCTTAGGGCCTTGCGCTTTGGCATTGTTATTATGCTGTTCGGCAATCGAGAAAATATTGGTCTCAGCCAGATCCAGAATTTCACTGACGGTACGGCCTTTGGTGTCATAGGCATTTTGTAAAATTTCAGAGCTGACTTTAATCATGCTGCGCAGGGTAGCAAACTCTTTAATTTTCCCAGCATAAGTTTCCAGGTTATAGAAACTTGAGGGTGAGTCTGCCATCAGCTGCATCAAATACTCTTCGCCACCAATTGCGTCGAGCAAGTTTTGTTTAATGAGCCAGTCATGCACCAGAACCGCATCATAAGGCGAGTTTTCTTTAGAGAGTTGCTCAATGGCACGGAAGATATATTTATGTCGGGTGGCATAGAAATCATTTTCGGTCAGCACATCACCGACCTGCTCAAAAGATTCAGCCACAGTCATAAGGGCAGCAAGTACAGCCTGTTCAATTGCTAAATTGTGGGGTGGAGTACGGAACTCCTTGAGATTGCTATTTTCAGTAACAATTTCTGGTTTAGCAGTAGCTACCTTTTTGCTGGCATTCGCCTGTGACATATAAATCCCTGATTTTAAATACAATGGTTAAATATCGTCGGAGATGAATAGCGTTTATTCACTACGAGATGAAATGATACGCGCTCTGATCAAAAATGCGAAGTGCAATTTTTTGTAAACACGAATAATAAAATGAATTTGACAGTGTTGGCTAGATTATATTTTTTAGAGATAAAAAAAGAGCATGCTTTCGCATGCTCTTTTTGAGGCGAGAAATTACTCAGCTACGATAGTAACTAGAACTTCTGCAGTAACATCATGGTGCAATTGGATTGCGATGTTAAATTCGCCAGTGTGACGAAGCGCGCCATTTGGAAGACGTACTTCAGCACGGTCTACTTCTAGACCAGCATTTGTCAACGCGTCAGCGATGTCACGAGTACCGATAGAACCGAATAGTTTACCTTCATCACCAGCTTTCGCAGTGATAACGATGTTCACTTCGTTCAATTGGTCAGCACGTGCTTGAGCAGCAGCCAAGATAGCAGCTTCTTCTTTCTCAAGTTCAGCACGACGAGCTTCAAAAGCAGCAGTGTTTGCTTCAGTTGCAGCAACAGCCTTACCTTGAGGGATAAGGAAGTTACGGCCGTAACCAGCTTTAACTGAAACTTTATCGCCTAGTTTACCTAGGTTTTTAATGCGTTGTAATAAGATAATATCCACAGCTCAACCTCACTTATGATTGTCAGTGTAAGGGATCAAAGACAAGTAGCGAGCTTGTTTGATAGCTAACGCTAATTGACGTTGGTAACGAGCTTTAGTACCTGTAATACGGCTAGGAACAATCTTGCCGTTTTCAGTAATGTACTGTTTTAAAGTGTCGATATCTTTGTAGTCGATGTACGTAACGTTCTCAGCTGTAAAGCGGCAGAACTTGCGACGACGGTAAAAACGTGCCATGTTATGTTCTCCTTAAGCTTCAGCAGAGTCTTGAGCGTGTTGTGCTTCTTCACGTTGAGCTTTACGCGCACGTTTTTCTTCAGCACTCTTCGCCAATAGTGACTCTTCAGTGATAGCGTTTTCACGACGGATGATAAGGCTACGAATGATTGCGTCGTTATAACGGAACAATTCTTCAAGCTCATCAAGAGTAGTTTGACCACACTCAACATTCATAAGAATGTAGTGAGCTTTGTGGATCTTGTTGATTGGGTAAGCCAATTGACGACGGCCCCAGTCTTCAAGACGGTGGATTTGACCTTCAGCTTCTTTGATGTGAGTTAGGTAGCGTTCTACCATACCAACTACTTGATCGCTTTGATCAGGGTGTACTAAAAGTACGATTTCGTAATGACGCATTGTCAGCTCCTTACGGTTTGGACAGCCCCAATTTAAGTAAATTGAAGCAAGGAGTCACAACCAAAGTTGTGTCGCAGTGTTTGCGAAGGGGGAATTGTAGTGATCTTTAGGGATAATTTCAACCAAATAAGACATTTTTGCGAAATTATATCTATAGTCAGATCTTTTAATAGAAAACCACATTAACTTTAAAACAGCAGGGTTCGACTGCTTAAATTCAGCAAATGTACTATTGAGAATATCAAGTGGCTTTCTCTAACTTAAAATCTGCATACACATTATCAATGTCAGGCTAAAACCAAAAAACGGTAAATTTATCAGAGATAAGAAAAGAGAGGGAGGTTCTAAAGCAGAGATTTTGATTCTGCTCTACAGATACTCGGAATGGGGGATAGGAAAATCAAAATAAAAAAAGATAGAGACTAACTCTATCTTTTTAAAAAAACACAATCTGTGTAGATGGCGTAGTTGAGGTAAAGCTAAAGATAATACTGATGACAGTAATCAGGATCACCGAGAACAAGAAATATTTCTTTGCCCAAAGTTGATCATTTTCAGCTTTAAATCCAATGACACCGATATACAACCAGTAAATGCACAGTAAGTTTAAAATCACTGCATAAAACCAGTTAGCATAACCAAAGACAAATAATGCATTCATGGTCAGTGTGAATAACACCACATAAACCAGTGATTCAATCTTGGTACGATGAATCGAACGCGCCACAGGCAAGATCGGAATACCTGCATTTTTGTAATCATCAAAGCGGTAAATCGCAATCGCCCATGAGTGAGGCATTTGCCAGAGCGCATAACCTAAAAAGATCAGTAACGCACCGAGGTCAAATTGATTGGCTACTGCGGTATAACCAATAACAGGCGGAGCTGCACCAGAAATACTGCCGACTACAGTTTGATGAATTGTAGTTCGTTTTGTCCATAGGCTGTAGAAACCAACATATACGACAAAACCAATCACCGCGAATAAGAAAGCGTACGCATTTATCCAGAACCATAAAAGACTAAAACCAGCGATGCCTAATACCAGGGCAAAGGCCAGGGCAACAGGTTCGGAAATGGCTTTGGTGACCAGAGCACGGTTTTGTGTACGCTGCATTTTTTGGTCGATGTCTTGGTCAATCACGTTGTTGACCACACATCCTGATGCTACGACAAGCGTAGTACCGAGAAGGGTAATAAGCAGGAGAAGGAAATCTACAGAACCTTGGGTGGCTACGAAGTAGCCACCCAAAGTGGTAACAAAGTTACCGAAGAGAATTCCTGGCTTAGTCAGGAATAAATACTTTTTCAGCATGACGACCAGTTTAGATCATCATGTTGTAGTGTAGGTAATTCATGATCCATACAGAACCCACTAAAAGAATAGCGATAGTTAAGATGGTATACACGAATGCAATCACGTTCCAGCGTTGCTCTGAAGAAGAGTTCATATGCAGGAAGTAAATTAACTGCACAAGAATCTGAGCAACCGCAGTAATCGCGATGACAGTAATCAAGATACCACGGCCAAAACCGCCTGCCATCACCATACCGAATGGAATTACGGTAAGGATGACAGAAAGGATGAAGCCAACGGTATATTGCTTAACGTTACCGTGTGATTCGCCAGCAGCGTTATGATCGTGACTCATTACAGAACTCCCATCAAGTAAACTACGCTGAATACACAGATCCAAACGATGTCAAGGAAGTGCCAGAACAAGCTTAGGCAAGCTAGACGACGCGTGTTTGCAAGAGTCAAACCATATTTCTTGATTTGAACCATAAGCACGATCATCCAGACCAGACCAGAAGTTACGTGAATACCGTGCGTACCTACCAAAGTAAAGAACGCAGATAAGAACGCACTTGTGCTTGGACCGTGACCAGCATGAACTAAGTGATTGAACTCATATAGTTCCATGCCGATGAAGATAGCACCGAATACCCAAGTAATCGCTAACCAAGTCAGTACTTTTGCAACGTCTTTTTTGTATGCAGCAAGAACTGCAAAACCAAAGGTTACAGAAGAGATCAAGAGGGCGAAGGTTTCAGTAAGAACGAAACCTAAAGAATCGCCAAACAGGTCTCTCGCACTTGGAGTACCCACAGGAATGTGGCTACTCAAAACAGCGAACGCAATGAAGAGTGTACCGAACAGGACAAGGTCACTCATCAAGTAAGTCCAGAAACCAAAGACGGTGATGTCAGTATCATCGTGATGATGATGCTCATCGTGTCCGTGGTTATCGTGATGAAGTACTTCAGCCATTGTCTTAGTCCTTCTTCAAGTGTTTTTCAAGAATCGCATAGCGTTCGTTTTCAATACGTTCAACTTCAGCAGCTGGAACATAGTAATCCACTTTCTTGGTGAAAGAAGACACGATGAAGCTAATGATAGAAGCAATGAACGTAACAACTACTAACCACCAGATGTGCCAGATTAAACCGAAGCCCATAACAGTGATGAACATCGCGATAACGAAACCGGCAGCACGGTTAGTCGGCATGTGGATATCTTCGTACTTCGTTGGTTTTGCATACGCAACACCATTTTCTTTCTCGATCCAGAAAGTATCAATACCATTGATCTTTGGAAGATGAGCAAAGTTATAGAACGGAGCAGGAGAAGATGTCGCCCATTCAAGGGTACGACCATCCCATGGATCGCCAGTCAAATCTAGACGTTGGTCACGTTGTAGGAAACCAACCACGATTTGCATGATGAAACATAGAATACCCAGTGCAACTAGAACCGCACCAAACATCGCGATATCTACATACGGGTCCCATTCTGGGTTGTCAAATGTATTCAAACGACGTGTCATACCCATGAAACCAAGGATATAAAGTGGCATGAATGCAAAATAGAAACCGAAGAACCAGAACCAGAACGCTGCTTTACCCCAAGTCTCATTCAGTCTCCAACCGAACATTTTCGGCCAGTAGAAGATGATACCTGCGAACATACCGAATACCACACCACCAATAATTACGTTATGGAAGTGAGCAATCAGGAATAAAGAGTTGTGTACCAGGAAGTCCGCTGGTGGAACTGCCATCAATACACCTGTTAAACCACCGATACCGAAAGTTACCAGGAAGCCTAGTGTCCATAGCATTGGAGTGGTGAAAACAATACGACCCTTGTACATGGTGAACAACCAAGAGAAGATCTTCACACCTGTAGGAATCGCAATAATCATGGTCATGATACCGAAGAACGCGTTAACGTTGGCACCTGCACCCATGGTAAAGAAGTGGTGAACCCACACAACGAATGACAATACTGTGATTGCTACTGTTGCATACACCATTGATTTGTAACCGAACAATGCTTTGCGCGAGAAAGTCGCAACAACTTCTGAGTAAATACCAAATGCTGGTAAAATCAGAATGTATACTTCTGGGTGACCCCAAGTCCAAATCAAGTTCACGTACAACATTGGACTACCGCCCAAGTCATTGGTGAAGAAGTGGAAACCAAAGTAACGGTCAAGCGTTAACATTGCAATTGTTGCAGTCAACACTGGGAACGCCGCAATAATCAATACTGCTGTACATAAAGATGTCCAGGTAAAGATTGGCATTTCCATAAGTTTCATGCCAGGCGCACGCATTTTGATGATGGTAACGAAGAAGTTAACACCCGTTAATAGCGTACCTAGACCTGAAATTTGCAGTGCCCAGATATAGTAGTCCATACCTACGCCTGGAGAATATTCGATACCAGACAGTGGAGGGTATGCCATCCAACCTGTTGCAGCGAATTCACCTAACGCAAGTGAAACCATCATCAGACCCGCAGCGCCGGCGAATAACCAGAAGCTTAAAGAGTTTAATAATGGGAATGCAACGTCACGTGCACCGATTTGAAGCGGTACAGAGATGTTCATTAAACCAACTACAAGACCCATTGCCACGAAGAAGATCATGATCACGCCATGCGCGGTAAAGATCTGGTCGTAATGCTCAGGGTGTAGATAACCTTCGCCGCCACCTTTTGCAAGGAACTGCTGAAGACGCATCATGATCGCATCGGCGAAACCACGCAAAAGCATGATCACAGATACGAAGATATACATGATACCAATTTTTTTATGGTCTACAGATGTGAACCATTCGTTCCACAGGTAGCCCCATTTTTTGAAGTAGGTAATACCAGCAAAAACTGCGATACCACCCAGGATCATCATTGCAACAGTTGCCAATACGATTGGATCGTAAGGAATTGCATCTGGACCTAACTTACCTAAGAAGCTCATGTCTTATTCTCCTTGAGAAGCAGTCGCATGTTCACCAGCTACATGAGCTTCAGAAGCAGCCGCTTCGTGAGCAACAGCATCAGTCGCTGCAGCTTCTACAGGAGCTGAATGGTCAGCACCGTGATAGTTACTCATATACTTGTGAATCACAGATTCAAACAAACCTTGCTCTACAGAAGAGTAGTAAGTCACAGGATGTGGCTTAGTAGGGTAAGGCTTCATTGCTTCAGCAGCAGCCTTCTCTTCAGGAGTTTCAGCTTTTGCAATAATCGCTTCGATCTGGTGTTTACCACGGTTGCCGTCACGTAAAGTTGCAAATTCAGCTTGGTCTAGAACAGTTTTTTGTACTGCATTAGGGTTAACTGAAGTACCGTTTCCTGCCTGAACAGCAGAAATCCATTCAGCGAATTGAGCATCAGTCACAGAATGTGCACGGAAGCGCATTTGTGAGAAGCCATAGCCTGAATAGTTTGAAGAGAAACCACGATAACCTTCAGCTGGACTAGTTTCATCAGCTAAGAAGTTAAGGTGAGTTTGCATACCTGCCATTGCATAAATCTGACCACTTAACGCCGGGATGAAGAACGAGTTCATCGTGAAGTTAGAGGTTAAACGAAGGCTTACCGGAGTTTGCTCTGGGAAACGTAATTCGTTAACAGTTGCAATGCCTTGCTCAGGATAGATGAAGATCCATTTAAATTGCTCAGCAATAACCTGAACAGTTAAAGGTGCTTTATCTGCTTCAATTGGACGGTATGGGTCATACTTGTGGGAACCCCACCAAGTTAACCAAGCTAAAATACCAATAATAATGACAGGGATACCCCATACCACAATTTCAATCGCAGTAGAGTGTGCCCATGTAGGTTTATAGTCTGCGTCTTTATTCGATGCACGATATTTCCAACCGAACCATAATGCCATGATGATTGATGGAATAACCACCAAAAGCATTAAGTAAATCGCAGTCATCATCAGGTTACTTTGACCTGCTGCAACTGGACCTTTAGAGTTCAGAAGTACCATATCACCACCACACCCGGTCAAGAGTGCAGTCATCGCAGATAAAGACAATACAGCTAAAATCGTTTGTCTCATTTTACAACCTCGGTGAAGAGTCCCATTCCCTAATTTAATATGGGATAGCGATTAAAGTGCATATGACAAAAAAGGCTGAATTTTACAAAACATCCTATTAATCACAATACACCGCTACGTTGTAGGGCATTATGCCTGAGATTCACGAACTAAGCTATATCTAGGGCGCTTTAAATGCCTGTAATAAAAACCGATTTTGCTGGTCTGGATTGGGGAGGATTTATGGGAATTTTATTTCAATTTCAAAGTTCTGTAATCAAAATGGGATGATATTCATCCCATTTTGTGTATTCCTGCACTATTGTTTCACAACTTGCGTTTTTGCGAGTTTATCGTGCAAGGTTTGACGTTTTTTGCCCAATCCGAAGGCCCAGTCAATAATTAAACTCAGTGGCATAAATACAATATTTAAAAATATGAAAAATACGCTACGAATAGTAAAGGCGCGCAACAGGCTGGTCTTTTCACCTGATTCTACATCTACAATTTTGATTTTCGTGAGCTTTTTACCAATACTTTGGCCTGATTTGGCAATCAGAAAGGCTTGAATGGCCAGCATGATAATCAAATAGACCGCTGTGGCAAGCCACGCCTGCTGAGAAAACATCTCAAACATTTGAGTCTGTAATTGCTGAGCCATTGCAGGATCTGCATCGCTACTCAGCACAACATTCATGAATTCTTCATTCAGTTGAGCAAACCGGGTTTCCTGTTCAGGCGTAAAAAAAGCAGTCAAAATGAAGGTTGCTGGTAGCCACAGTAATACGTCTACAATTTTGGCCAGGATACGGCTTGGAATACTGGCAAGTTCATTTTTTTGAGTTGCTGTTTGAGTATGAGGCTGTGAGTAGGCCGAAGTCGTTGGTTGGCTATTCTGGAATACCGGCGTTTCAGGTGTGACTGCTGGAGCGACATAACCTTCGGGTTGATATACCGATTTTCCTTGGGTAAGTTCACCTAAGGCTTTCCACTCGGTCATGCCTTGATGCCATGCCAGGTCAGTCAGCATGACTTGTTGATTCGCCAGCATCTGATTCAATTGCTCGAGCGTATATGGACCAGCTTGTTGATTGTTTCGGGCCAAGTAAATCTGCATATAGACTGAATCTCAATATATAAATGTGAACTGATAATAGCTTTGATCAAGATTGTATTGAATTCTGTTTTGAAAACAAACATCCTCTCATCGTAAGATATAGATTAATTGAGGATTTTCAATCATATTTGTCATTAAAAATGAGCCCATACAAAATTGCAAGGATCTGCATTCTTAAAAATATCTTCCTGAACATTCGATGGTTATTTATTATTATTGCCATTTTGATATGACTTTACTGTTGGTATTTGTTTGTCATTACAGTCTTTATGTGTTGATAAGCGTTGATTTAATTATATTTATAAATTCAATTGTTTAGCTTGTGATTGGGTCTTTAGTTATCAATTTTCAAACAATAAATCATAATATCTATCTCATAAAAAAGACCCTATCAAAGGGTCTTTTTTATTCACAATTGCTTATGCTTTTTGCACTTTTTCTTCAGCCAGGAAGAACCAAGTTTCAAGTACCGAGTCTGGGTTTAAAGACACAGAGTCGATACCTTGTTCCATTAACCATTGTGCAAGATCTGGATGATCAGAAGGACCTTGACCACAAATACCGACATATTTGCCAGCTTTACGACATGCTTGAATTGCAAGAGAAAGCAACGCCTTAACTGCAGGGTCGCGCTCATCAAATAGGTGAGAGACAATACCCGAGTCACGGTCAAGACCAAGCGTTAATTGTGTCAAGTCGTTTGAACCAATAGAGAAACCATCGAAATGTTCAAGGAATTGATCTGCCAATAAAGCATTGGTTGGAAGTTCACACATCATGATCACTTTAAGGCCGTTTTCACCGCGCTTAAGACCATTTAATGCAAGAAGTTCAATTACACGTTTCGCTTCAGCAACAGTACGAACAAATGGAATCATGATCTGGATATTGGTTAAACCCATTTCATCACGTGCCTTTTTCAATGCACGACATTCAAGTTCGAAGCAATCACGAAAGTTATCAGAAACGTAGCGACTTGCACCACGGAAACCTAGCATCGGGTTTTCTTCTTCTGGCTCGTATAACTTACCACCGATCAAGTTTGCATATTCGTTAGACTTGAAGTCTGACATACGAACAATGACTGGCTTGTCTGCAAATGCAGCAGCAAGTGTCGAGATACCTTCAACCAGTTTCTCTACATAGAATTCAATTGGAGATGCATAACCTGCAGTACGCGCCATGACTGCTGCACGTGTTTCACGTGGAAGGCTGTCAATATTGATTAATGCTTTCGGGTGAACACCAATCATACGGTTAATAATGAATTCAAGACGCGCCAGACCAATACCTGCGTTTGGAATTTGAGCAAAGTCAAATGCACGATCCGGGTTACCCACGTTCATCATTACTTTAAATGGAAGAGCAGGCATAGACTCAATTGAATTCTTTTGAATTTCAAAATCTAGTGCGCCTTCATAGATAAAGCCAGTATCACCTTCAGCACAAGACACAGTCACTTCCTGACCGTCTACAAGAACTTCAGTTGCATTACCACAACCCACGATTGCAGGAACACCAAGCTCACGTGCAATAATTGCTGCGTGACAAGTACGACCACCACGGTTTGTTACAATCGCAGCTGCACGTTTCATGACTGGTTCCCAATCCGGGTCAGTCATATCAGATACAAGAACATCACCGTCTTGTACTTTGTCCATTTCTTTAATAGACGTCACAATGCGGACTTTACCAGAACCAATGCGTTGACCGATTGAACGGCCTTCACAGATCACAGTACCGCGTTGTTTCAACAGGTAGCGTTCCATGGTGCCGACATTTTCACGGCTTTTTACAGTTTCAGGACGCGCCTGAACGATGTAAATCTTGCCATCATCGCCATCTTTTGCCCACTCGATGTCCATTGGTGCACCGTAGTGGTTTTCAATGATCAGCGCTTGTTTAGCAAGTTCTTGTAATTCCTGGTCGTTTAAAGCGAACTGTTGGCGTTCAGCTTTTTCAACATCCACGACAACGACAGATTTACCTGCAGATGCTTCTTCACCATAAATCATTTTCTGGTGCTTAGAACCCAGGTTGCGACGAAGGATCGCGTGTCGGCCTGCATTTAAAAGCGGTTTAGAAATATAGAATTCGTCCGGGTTAACTGCACCTTGAACGACCATTTCACCCAAACCATAAGATGCAGTAATGAATACTGCATCACGGAAGCCTGATTCAGTATCTAGCGTAAACATCACACCTGCAGCGCCAGTTTCTGAACGAACCATGCGTTGTACACCAGCAGACAGGGCAACTACATCATGGGCAAAGTTTTGGTGTACACGGTATGAGATTGCGCGGTCGTTGTACAAAGATGCAAACACTTCTTTGATTGCGATCAGAACGTTATCGATACCACGAATGTTCAAGAAAGTTTCTTGCTGGCCGGCAAAAGAAGCATCCGGCAAATCTTCTGCAGTTGCAGAAGAACGAACGGCAACCGCGATGTCAGGGTTGCCGTTAGAAAGTTCTGCAAATGCTGTACGAACTTCTTGTTCTAATGCAGGCGTAAGTGGAGTATCCACAATCCATTGACGAATTTTTGCGCCAGTTTCAGCAAGTGCATTTACATCATCAACATTGAGTGCAGCAAGCTCTGCATTGATTTTAGCGTTTAGGCCACTTTGCTCGAGAAATTCACGGTAGGCATCGGCAGTCGTTGCGAAACCACCTGGCACAGATACACCAGCATTTGATAAGTGGCTGATCATTTCGCCTAGTGATGAGTTTTTCCCACCGACCAGCTCAACGTCGTGCTTCCCTAATTTTTCCAGACCAATTACGCGCGCTTCCAAAGTTGTTACTCCACTTTTGCAGTATTAATCACTATCTCGGCATGAGAGTATAGCAAATCATCTAGGTTTTTGATTTTACTAAGCGACAGTCATGTAAGATCGGTTTACTATAAAGATTATATAGCACTAAGACAAATGTTGGAGGAGAATTTTAATGTCGGAAGGTAAACAAATTCAGCGTAGTGTTTTCTTTATTTCAGATGGTACCGCCATCACCGCTGAAACCCTTGGACACTCGCTGTTAGCGCAGTTTCCGCATGTGAAATTTGACATTCATATTATCCCTTACATTAGTTCCGAAGAAGCGGCTACAAATGTGGTGGCAGAGATCAATGCAAGAGCTCAAATCGACGGTGAAAAACCGCTGGTATTTGATACCCTAGTTGATCCCTATGTGCGCGACATTATTAATACTGCAAATGCAGTAAATCTCGATGTATTTGAAGGGCTTATTAGTAAGTTGGCTGATGAATTAGGCACGATTCCTACAACTTTAGTCGGGCAGACCCACGCGGTGACCGACTCTGAGTCTTATAAGGCCCGTATTGATGCTGTTCATTTTGCTTTAGATAACGACGACGGCGCACGTACCCGTCATTATGATAAAGCTGACCTGATCCTGATTGGTGTATCGCGTTCAGGTAAAACCCCGACCTCTATTTATCTGTCTTTGCAGTTCGGTATTCGCGTGGCGAACTATCCACTGACTGAAGAAGATTTGGATGATAACCGACTGCCAGCCGTGCTGCGACCGCATAAAAACAAGCTGTTTGGCCTGATGATTGATGCGGAACGCCTTGTGGCCATTCGTTCTGAGCGTAAGGCCAATAGCCGTTATGCCAGCTTTAGTCAGTGTCAGATGGAGTTGCGTGCGATTGAAGGAATTTATATTTCGGAAGGCATCAAGTACCTGAATGTGTCTGAAATGTCGATTGAAGAAATCTCAACACGTGTGTTGCAAATGACCGGTTTAAAACGTCGAATCGGTTAAGAAACCAGCCAGAGCCAAACTGCGGTTTGGCTTTGATTTATAGCTAAAAATTACAAGTAAGCATTGATTAATCGAAATAATGTATGAATTTTATAATTCTAAGAAAATACCAACTATCATATTCTGAAATATAAAAGAGTCTTCTTTGCTCATTCTGTTGAATAAATCATCATGTCGGTTCTTGATACGTAAATAAAAATCTCATTATCAGCTTACCAATTTTTCATTTTTACTCGCCAGCGTGAGTTATTTTTCTGCTAAATAAGTATGAATAATGATATCGACCGGATGCTGTTCACCATTAATACAATGAATTGTATTTTCCGAAATTTTCAGAATCGGCCAGGTAATCAGGCGGCAATTTTCACGTTGTAGGGCAGCATAATAATGATCTGATTTCAGATAAATTTTACGGGAAGATGCAAGATTTGGCATTAACTGGCGTCTTAGCCACAAATTCTGCACCTGATTTTCTAAAAACCGCAGAGAAAGCAAGCTTTTAATGCGGTTGTTAAATAAGCGGCGATTTTTACCAATCAATGGGTGATTAATAATTCGTTGCAGAATTCGGTCGGAACCGGGCAGTACAAAAGCAGGATTAATCTGGAAAACTTTTACCGAACGGGCATGTTGACTGATTTTATCCAGCTGGCTCACGGTAAACTGATCCGTGCCAATAATCGCAATATCTTTATCTGCATAACCCAATTTTAACAGTTCGGAAGAGGGCACTTTAATTCCATTAAACTGCTGAAAATGTTCGGGGCGATTTTCAAAAATACCAGCGTGTGGATCATGCTTGGTAGACATTAGAATTCCTTGAATTTATTTAATAATTAATTTTCTTTGTATGAGATATAAACAAAAACTCAAGCCAGGGTAAAGTGAAAAATTTAACTTAGACAGTCATCTATTTGAGCAAAATATAAAATCTGATTTTATTGAAGACTGAATGGATTTACAGGCGATCCAAAAGGAATGACTTTTAACTTGCTGAGATGGATGAAGGAAAAGAAGTGAAGTATTCGTTCAAGAAAGAAGCTTTTTAATAGAAAAGGTCAATAAAAATGATTTTACTGGGATGTTTCTTTTAGTCATTTATCTTTAAAGATGAAAAACATCTACCCATTGCTGAGAATAGGTAGATGCAACTCTTATTTACTGACCATTTTTAATTTGCATCAACAGCTCAAAGTTATGTAGGCGTTTGTCAGTGTCATAGATGTCGCAAGTAAAGATAAACTCATCCACGTCATATTTGGCTAAAAGCGATGCCAGACCGGCTTTAACGGTTTCTTTGGAACCGACCTGAGCCATGGCAAAGAAATTATCGACTGACATTTTTTCCGGCGGCGACCACAGACCTTCCATCGAATCAATTGGTGCTTTAAGTTTTAGGCTTTGCCCACGAATCAGTGATAAAACCCGCTGATAGGCACTGGTCGACAGATATTGTGCTTCTTCATCGGTATCTGCGACACAGGTCGGTACGCCCATCGATACATAAGGACGATCGAGATATTCAGACGGTTCAAAGTTTTCACGATATAATTGAATGGCCTGACCCAGCATACGCGGGGCAAAATGCGAAGCGAAGGAATAAGGTAGGCCGAGTTTTGCTGCCAATTGCGCACTAAACAGACTGGACCCTAATAACCATACAGGTACATGCGTGCTTTGACCCGGCGTTGCCACAATACGCTGTCCTGGAATTGGATCTTTAAAATATTGCAGAATTTCCAGAACATCCTGCGGAAATTGATCTTCGGTTTCCTGACGGCCACGACGCAGGGCACGCATGGTCATTTGATCTGTACCGGGTGCGCGGCCCAGACCCAGTTCAATCCGGTCCGGATAGAGCGTTGCCAAGGTGCCGAACTGTTCTGCTACTACTAGTGGAGCATGATTCGGCAGCATAATTCCACCAGAGCCTAAAGTTAGGGTTTTGGTATTCGCCAGTAAATAGCCTAAGAGAACTGCGGTTGCTGAACTGGCAATGCCATCCATATTATGATGTTCTGCCAGCCACATCCGGCGATAACCCAATTTTTCTGCTGCTTGGGCAAGTTCCAGCGCATGGTTTAGCGCGAATTGAATAGTCTTGTCGTCACGAACAGGAACCAGTTCGAGTATAGAGAACTGGGTATCGTTAAGCGTACGCATAGTATTACTCTTAAATAGACATCTCTAAAAGCATACGACTTTAGAAGGCGTTTGTATATCGAAAAAAATCGATATAAGTGTAAACCAAAAGATAAAGATAAAAAATAAAGGCAAAAAAATAAGCATCCGAAGATGCTTATAAAGGAGGAAAGAATAAGGGGAGAGAATCTTAACGACGACGGTTGTTATAGCGATAATCGTTATAACGGTAGTTACGAGAAGAGTTATAGCGACGTTCGCTGCGGTCATCATAACGACGGTCTTCGCTAACTTTTTTACCTAAAGCTGAACCACCTGCTGAACCCAGTGCCGCACCGATATAACCACCGTTGGTGCCTGCCATGTTTCGGCCAACTGCATAACCTGCACCGCCACCTAAAGCACCACCGATAATCGCACCATTACGGTCACGTTTATTTGCTGCTACTGCGGCACCCGCACCACCACCAATCGCTGAACCGATTGTTGCACCAGTAGTACCGCCCATTTTATTGCCTACTGCGGCACCAACGACACCACCCAAAGCAGAAGCTAAAGCTGTATTGGTTGTATTGCCTGCATTGGCAGCTGTCATACCCATGGCTGAGGTTGCTACGACAGCGATCATTAGAGATTTATAGTTCATGAGGACACCTTTTATATATCTAGCTATATTTTGTTGATGAGATAAATTTAATCTAGCAAGCGCAAAACAGCATGAAGGCAGTGTTGGCGAATTGTGATTTTTATCTCCTTAATTTATTCATGATGTGGACAGGATAATTCCATGTATTAATTGAAAATTCACGTATTAAAGCCACAATAAAAAAAGCACCAAAAGGTGCTTTTCATGTTAAATGTAGCGTCTGGTCTAAACTGCCTGAGCGCAAATTAACGGTAACGTTTTTTCCAGTGTTTAGAGCGTTTTTCCACCGCTTTATCTTTGGCAATCTTGTTACCCAGTGCCGCACCACCGGCAGCACCTAAGGCTGAACCGATATAACCACCGTTAGTACCGCCCATATTTTTACCTACGGTATAACCGGCACCGCCACCTAGGGCACCACCAATGGCAGATTCAGTACGGTTTTTCTTGCTGCTTGCAACTGCTGCACCGCCAGCACCACCTAAAGCAGCACCAATGGTTGCGCCGGTGTTACCGCCCATGTTTTTACCTAATGCTGTACCTGCAACACTACCTAAAGCACTTGCTGCTGCAACACGCGCTGTACTGTCGGCATGTGCGTTTACGGTCATCATTGAACCAGCAGCTAAAACTGTACTCATTAAAAGTGCGTTGAGTTTCATGTCATCACTCCGTGTCCATCAACAGGACTGTAATTATTTCGATGCGGAAAATGTAACAAATCATGCCCAAAACAATATGAAGATGTTTCTTCATAATTCCCTGCTTTATTTGGCGAATTGTAAAATCGGCAAGAAATAAGAATAAGATCGACTATAAAAAAGGCAATTCCACTGTTTTTAATCATATTTGTTAACAAATGCTGTAGAGCACGAATGATAGCAACGCGGACTTACTCAATAATGATGTTCATTAGAAGCCAGAGTCGTTAAACTAGGCGCAATTTTTTGATTTCGCTGTGCTAAATCGGTTTTTAGTCCCAGCCTATGTTTGAGATTTTTTAGAAAATGAAAGAATCGTTACGTTTACGATTAGACCAACTCTCTGACCGCCATGAAGAATTGACCGCATTACTGGCTGATGTAGAAGTCATTTCTGATAATAAGCGCTTCCGTCAATTGTCACGTGAGCATAATGACTTAACAGAAATCACTAATGTCTGGACCAAGTACAGACAGGCGGAAGAAGACATTGAAACGGCTCAGGCCATGCTGTCAGATCCGGACTTTAAGGAAATGGCGCAGGAAGAGATTAAAGAGAATAAAGCTTTAATTGAATCGCTTGAAGCTGATCTGAACATCTTGATGATTCCGAAAGATCCGAATGATGCCAACTCGGCTTATCTTGAGATTCGTGCCGGAACCGGTGGCGATGAAGCTGCGATTTTCTCAGGCGATTTATTCCGTATGTATAGTAAATATGCGGAAAACCAAGGCTGGCGTATTGAAATCCTCTCTGAAAATGAAGGCGAACATGGCGGCTATAAAGAAGTCATCTGCCTGATTAATGGTGACGGTGTTTACGGTCGTCTAAAATTTGAAAGTGGTGCGCATCGTGTACAGCGTGTACCAGCGACCGAATCACAAGGCCGTGTGCATACCTCAGCATGTACCGTTGCGATTCTTCCTGAAATTGATGTTGATACCTCGGTCGACATTAACCCGGCGGATTTGCGCATTGATACCTATCGTGCTTCAGGTGCAGGCGGTCAGCACGTTAACAAAACCGATTCTGCAGTACGTATTACCCACATTCCAACTGGCACCGTAGTGGAATGTCAGGAAGAGCGTTCACAGCATAAGAACAAGGCCAAAGCGATGGCACTGCTGGTATCACGTTTGGAAAATGCCAAACGTGCAGCAGCAGATGCAGCAACCTCGGAAATGCGTCGTGACCTGGTGGGATCGGGTGATCGTTCGGAACGTATCCGTACTTATAACTATCCGCAAGGTCGTATGACCGATCACCGCATTAACCTGACTTTATACAAGCTGGATGCCGTGATGGAAGGTGATTTGACCGAATTGCTGGATAGTCTGCACCGCGAATATCAGGCGGATCAGTTGGCCATGCTTGCACAGCAGAATGGTGGATAATGAATATTTTACAAGCCTTGGCTTTACGCGGCGAAGCTGAAAGTTACGAACGTCAGGAAAATGCCTGGTTATTGGAACACATCACCAAGATTGATTCATTTGATCTGCTGATGAAAAAGGATCAGGAGTTAACGCCGGAACAGGAACAAGCGTATAAAGACGGGTTGGCGCGTATTGCTGCCGGTGAGCCTTTGGCTTATGTCACTGGTTCACAGCCATTCTGGACACTGGATCTAAAAGTGACCAAAGATACCTTGGTGCCACGTCCGGATACTGAAGTACTGGTTGAGACGGTATTGAAGTTAGACCTGCCTGAAGATGCCCGTGTAGTAGATTTGGGTACAGGTACTGGCGCAATTGCCTTATCACTGGCATCTGAACGTTCTAACTGGACAGTAACGGCTTCCGATATCTACGAGCCTACGCTTGAGGTGGCGAAATATAATGCGGAACAACACGATATTGAGAATGTAGAATTTGTTCTGGGTTCATGGCTGAAGCCATTTGGCCGTCAATTCTTTGACGCCATTGTATCGAATCCACCTTATATCGACGCTGATGATGTGCATATGCAGAATCTGGCGACTGAACCGGAACGTGCGCTGGTGGCAGATAAAAAGGGGCTGGCCGATATTGAAATGATTATTCTGCAAGCCAAGAAGCATTTGACCGTGAATGGTTGGGTGGTGCTTGAGCATGGTTATAATCAGGCAGACGCCGTACAACATCTATTTAAACAGGCGGGTTATAAGCAAGTCCGCACGGTTAAAGATTATGGCGGGAATGATCGCGTAACTTTGGGTCAATGGCCACATTAATCTGTCATCTATCTTTATAAAAAAGCGACCGATGTGGTCGCTTTTTTATTGGATTTTTTCTTTATAAATTCCTGACTGCATCTGAAACCTTAAGTATTTTGAATGACATGATGCCAACGCAGTATAACTAAAAACAAAAAAGCGATGCCAGAGCACCGCTTTCGAGGAATTTTTAAAAATAATTACATTGGATAGTCTTGTAGACAGTCATAGACTTCTACCTGATCCAGACTACCAGTTTCCATTGCCAGACAAAGTGCCACAACTTTTAAAGTATCTGCCAGAGATTTTTCATCTTTCAAGGCAATACCTTGTTGTAATTCATTGATACGTTCTGCCGGAATTTCAAGGGCCTGAGCCGCTTCCACAGCATCTACCTGGTTAAAGAAGTGCAGAATTGCATCTTTCAGTTCTGCATCCGATGCATTTAAAATCCCTTGATTCAACTGTTCTGTAATGAGATCAGTCGAAGAAAATAAAGCTTTAGAGAAGTTTTGGACAAGATTTTGCCCAAGCACATCAGTCATCTTTAACATGGAGATACCTTCAACTAGAAAGGAAAATGGAGAGTACAGCCAATAGCAAAAGTGCTATAAATTGAATGAAAAATAATCTATTTCCGGGTGAATTGCAAAGCTTTCTGGGTGACTGTGTAGTCCTGCTAATATATGTTTTAGGGCTTGAAATATATAATCATAATAAAAATAAATGCTTAGAATCTAAGTATTTTTCGGTAATATCTTTGAAGTCTAAGTTTATATAAATTATCTAATGTTATTTTGTCGATATGCGCCTGGACTGACGCCAGTCCACTTTTTGAATGCACGATGAAATGCACTGGATTCCTGAAAATTAAGCTGATCGCTAATCTCTTGTAAACTTTGTTCAGTACGGGTCAGCAATTCAATGGCGGTATCCCGGCGTATCTCATTTTTTAACTGTTGATAGCTGACACCTTCACTTTTTAAACGCCGTTGCATGGTCGCTTCAGACATATTCATTTTTAAGGCCAGTTCATTCAGTTCCAGCCATTCTGCCGGTGAAACTTGCAGTAATTGACGGCGAATCTGGGTGCTCAAGGCATAGGGGTTTTTAAAACGCACCAATAAATTTTGTGGGGTTTGCTGAATAAACTGATACCAGGACTGAGCATCCTGTTTAATCGGCAATTGCAGATAGCTTGCATCAAATTGCACGTAATTTTCGCTGGCCTGATATTCAATCTGTTCACAAAAACGGACTTTGTAATCAAAATCATCTAGGGGTGCTGCGCATTTCAATTGAATCTGATTAAGCAAAATCCGTTGTCCACTTAACCAGCAGATCAGGGTATGAATCAGCATCAGATAAGTCGCATAACTAAACATGCGTTTAGTCTGTTGTAGATCATAAATCACGATATAGGCATAGTGTTCCTCAACCATGAGCGTGCTTTGCAGATCGTCCAAAACCAGGTTGAGAAATTGCAAAATATGTTGCAGCGCTTTTTCCAGTGTATCTGCCTGCATGACCATTTTCGAAAGTAATTTAAAACTACCACGACGCATGGCATGGCTGTCCATACCAAAAAATTCGTCATTCATGCTGTCTGCAAGCACAGTCCATAACTGGGCAAATTGGCTAACGGATACGCGTGCCTTGGGAGCATTCAATACTTCTGCTGGGATATTGGCTTTTTTTAGAATGTCAGAGATATCAAATTGCAGCCGTTTGGCATCCAGCAATGCTTCGTTCACCAGATCAATCGAGATGGTGCCTTTGCTATATTCCGGTGCAGGCTTATGCATATTCAGTCTGACATCCTTGTTTTCATTGTCCAAATACATCATGCAAGATGCAATATTTGGAAATTGTACAGAATAAAAACTCTGTTTACTCTGCATATTAAGTCGTATCTGAAATATAAAAATCGTTAGGAAATAAACATGAACATTCAGGGAAAAGTTGTTGTCGTTACAGGTGGTGCATCAGGTTTGGGTGCGGCTACGGCGACGCATCTGGTTGAACAAGGTGCCAAAGTAATTCTGGTCGATATGAATCAGGAGCAGGGTCAGGCATTACAACAACAACTGGGCGCACAGGCTGAATTTTTTCAGCTGGATGTCACCAATGAACAAGCCGTTGAAGCTTTCTTTGCTGAGGTCGAAAAGACTTATGGTCAACTGAATGGCCTGGTGAACTGTGCCGGTGTGGCACCTTCTGCCAAAGTCTTGGGTCGTAATGGTATCCATGAGTTGGCGATGTTTCAAAAAGTGCTGAATATTAATGTAAATGGTACGTTTAATATGCTGCGTCATGCGGCGGCTTTAATCGCAAAATATGAGCTGCAAGCCGGTGAAGAAGAACGTGGGGTGATTGTGAATACTGCCTCTGTGGCTGCTTATGATGGTCAGATTGGCCAGACTGCTTATGCTGCTTCAAAAGGTGCTGTGGTCGCAATGACCTTACCTTTGGCACGTGAACTGGCTCGTGAGGCAATTCGTGTCATGACTATCGCGCCGGGCATTATGGAAACTCCGATGCTGAAAGGCATGCCGCAAAATGTCCAGGATGCTTTGGGGCAAATGGTGCCATTTCCATCGCGTCTGGCCAAACCACAGGAATTTGCCCAGCTGGTGGGACATATCTTTGAAAATGGTTATTTGAATGGTGAAGTGATTCGTCTAGATGGTGCAATCCGTATGGCGCCAAAATAATTTTTTAAATAAACACATTTTCTCTGATTCATCAAAATGGCAATGACGTATCAGGGAAAGTTGCATGCTGAATTTGCCGAATATATCCAGAAAGCATCACATTTCTGGCAGTTAAAAAGTCCTTGCTAATGCTGGATAGAAAAAAATAAAGAAGGGAAATACCCGTGATTTTAAATGATGAACAAAAAATGATTCAGGACATGATGCGTAACTATTCGCAGCAGAAACTGAAACCGACAGCGGCCTTACGCGACAAAACGGCACAATTCCCAGCACAAGAACTTAAAGAACTCGGTGAGCTTGGCGCATTGGGTATGACAGTGGCTGAAGAATGGGGCGGTGCAGGTCTGGATTATGTGTCACTGGTCTTGGCGCTTGAGGAAATTGCCGCAGGTGATGGTGCAATCTCGACGATTGTCAGTGTGCAGAATTCTTTGCCTTGTGGCATTACTCAGCGTTATGGTACAGAGGAACAAAAACAGCAGTATTTAACTAAGCTGGCGACAGGTGAATGGCTCGGCTGTTTCTGTTTGACAGAACCTCAGGCTGGTTCGGATGCCAGTTCGCTGGAGTGTAAAGCCGAACGCGATGGCGATGAATGGGTGCTAAATGGTACCAAGCAGTTTATCACGACAGGTAAACACGCACAGATTGCACTAGTCTTTGCTGTGACTGATAAATCTGCAGGGAAAAAGGGTATTTCATGCTTTCTGGTGCCGACCGATGCACCGGGTTATATCGTGTCACGCCTAGAAGAGAAAATGGGTCAGCATTGTTCCGATACCGCGACCATCGTTCTGGATAACTGCCGGATTCCGGCTGCCAACCTGCTGGGCCAGGAAGGTGAAGGCTATAAAATTGCCTTGTCGAATCTTGAATCGGGTCGGATCGGCATTGCAGCACAATCAGTCGGTATGGCGCGGGCTGCACTAGATGCTGCAGTGGAATATGCCAATGACCGTAAAGCCTTTGGTGTAGAAATTGTGCAACATCAGGCTGTAGCGTTCAGGCTTGCAGATATGGCGACACAAATTGAAGCCGCACGTCAGCTCGTTTTGCATGCTGCAACATTAAAAGATGCAGGCTTGGCGTGTTTAAAAGAAGCATCGATGGCAAAACTGTTTGCATCGACTATTGCAGAAAGAGTCTGCTCGGATGCGATCCAGATTCATGGTGGCTACGGTTATGTCTCTGATTTTCCGGTCGAGCGAATTTATCGTGATGTACGAGTGAGCCAGATTTATGAAGGTGCATCGGATATTCAACGTCTGGTGATTGCACGTGAAGTATGTCAGCGCTGATTTTTAATTTAAAAAACAGACTTTGATTGATGTTCAAATCTGGCACTTACGTTGATGGATATGGAAATTGCAGGATTCAACTGAACATGATGATCTAAAGACATACAGTACGAATAATCGAAAAATAAGCCTTATTCATGTTCTAGCCCTAGGGCATGAATGCAGATTTGAGAAAGTATGCTGATGGAATCAGCAGGAACAACAAATACAAATGGACAAACTCAGGCAAGGTCGCCTGAAAACTACAACAGGAAAGAGGTTGTCGTCATGAAGACACTAGAACAGGCATATGCTGATTTTAATTTTGAAAATATGGTTCAAGAACATCTGGTTGGAAACGCAGAGAACATCAATGCGTATACCGAATGCTGTGGTCGCTACTTGGGTCAAAACCGAACTGCACTGATTTGGGAAGGCAAAAACGGAGACGCAGAGCAGTGGACCTTTGAACAACTGGCCGTGGCTTCAGGACAGCTGGCCAATTATATGCATTCTCTGGGTTTAAAGGCTGGTGACTGTATTGCAGGGTTGCTGCCAAGAACGCCAGCACTCTTAATTACTATATTGGCCACTTGGCGGATTGGTGCCATTTACCAACCTTTATTTACTGCCTTTGAAAGCAAAGCCATTGAACATCGTATCAGTACCGCCAATACCCAGTTGATCGTTACTGATGAAGAACAACGACTGAAACTCCATGATCTCAATGTTCCTAATATTCTGACTGTGCATCAGGCAGCAGCGGATAATTATCAAGATGCTGATTTCTGGACAGCCTTACAGCAACAACCGGAAGAGTTTGAACCGGTAAATTGCCAGTTTAATGATATTTTCCTGATGATGTTTACTTCAGGCACCACAGGTCTGGCGAAATCGGTTCCTGTGCCTTTAAAAGCGTTATTGGCCTTTAAAGGCTATATGCTGCACGCCGTAGATCTGCGAGATGAAGATTCCTTCTGGAATCTGGCAGATCCGGGCTGGGCGTATGGACTGTATTATGGCATTGCAGGGCCGCTCAGTTTAGGGCACAGCATCATCATGGATGAACGTGGCTTTAGTGTCGATAACGCCGTACAAATCATTCAAAAATATCAGGTCAGCAACCTGACTGGTTCGCCAACCGCATTTCGCATGTTCTTTGGCTTTAAAGAAAAATTTGATGCAGGCATCAGTTCGCATTTACGCGTGGTAAGCAGTGCTGGTGAGCCGCTCACGCCTGAAGTGATTCAATGGTTCAATCATGATTTAAATGTGAATATCTATGATCAATATGGACAGACTGAACTGGGTATGGTGATCGCCAATCATCATGGCCTGGAGCATTATAAAAAAGTCGGTTCAGCTGGTTTTGCCATTCCTGGGCATCGTTTTGCTGTATTGAACAAAGAACATCAGGAAGTAGAAAAAGGCGAGATTGGAACCTTGGCAATTGACTGTTCAGCTTCACCGTTGATGTGGTTTGAAGGCTATGCAGGTCACAACCGCAAGTCATTTGTCGTGCAGTATTATCTCACTGGTGATACCGTGAAGCTGAATGAATATGGCGGTATTGATTTTATTGGACGTGCGGACGATGTCATTACAACCTCGGGATATCGGGTTGGACCTTTTGATGTAGAAAGTACCTTGCTGGAATGTGAAGAAGTACTTGAATCCGCAGTCGTTGGTAAGCCAGATCTAGAACGAACTGAAATTGTGAAAGCCTTTGTGGTGCTTAAATCGGCTTATCCTGCTACTGAAGATTTAATGTTAAAATTGCAAAGTTATGTACGTTCACGTTTATCCAAACATGCCTATCCGAAAGAGATTGAGTTTGTGACATCTTTACCGAAGACATCGAGTGGCAAGATTCAGCGCAATTTACTCAAACAGCAGGAAGTTGCTAAACTTCAAGAGATAAAGCGAGTCAGCTAATTTTTCAAAATTCATCTTTTGATTGAATACTAAAAGGCTGCCATGGCAGCCTTTTGGTTTTTTAAGAAATAAATCTTCTACTCAAATTTTAGTTAGATATTGCGTCGATTTTCCCAAGTTTATATTTTTAAGAAAGCAGATTGAGGTAAGCAAAATTATATTTTTTATGTCATTACAGTAAAATTACATGAATATTTAAAATGAAATATATCAAAAATTTAGCCTCTTAAGATAAAGAGGCTAAATTTCATTCATTACCAGATATTGCCTTGTAGATTCACTTTTTGATGTTCTGCATGCGGTTCGCCCGCTTCACCAGTTACGCCGCCTTTTAAGGCTTTAAAAAGCTGGGTGACTTTGTTGTCTGTCACATTCCAATATTCTGCGCTGACTGCTTCAGCAATCAATACCCGTACGGTAGGATCATCTTTGCCTTCAAACCAGTTTTCAGCCCACGGATTCCACAACTGTTCAATCAGAATACGGTCAGTACTGATCTGGGCATGAGCACTGATCGATACATAAATACCATCTGATGGTTTTGCAAAGGACAGACCGATCTGACCACGGCCTGTTTCTGCTGCTTTGACCAGATCATTCGTGTTACGCAGAATAAAATATAAATTTTGACGTTCGTTCATCTGCTCGGAGTTCAGCATGGTCATCGGCTGGGAGTGTATTTCATGTGTGTCGGTTAAATGGCTGATCATGGTGTAACGGACATCCTTGATCAATTCCCATAATTTTTCACGATTATCATGTTGAGTATTGTTATGCTCGGTCACGTATGTTCTCCAGACGATTTTATGAAAGCTGAAAAGATTGCTTGGTATTTTCAGATTAATCATATTTGGAGACAGATGCCTTAGGTCTCACTGAACTCATACATTTTCATACTCAAATATAGGCAGAGATTACAGAATTGCTAAACAAGACAGCTCGATTTACAGGGAAATTCAATAACAAAGATTTTAAAAAACTTCAGGTCTGACACCTTTTATAAATGAGAAAGAGCTGTTTGCCGGAACCATTCAATTGAAGTGATTCAAAAAATCTTGCCAAGCCATAGCGGCTGCAGCTTGATACCGAGCGTTTAGCTGATATGCTATTTGCCTTAACGAGTGCCGAACCATTTATTGATATGCTGTAAATTGACTGTGAGATTGATATTCCAGAAATTTATCAGTACTTAAAAACTTCAGTAAAGTTAATTTTACGATCATTGTTAAAAATTTTTGAAACAAGGAAAGACGTTGTCTACATTTAACATGGATGCCATCTCCCCAGAATTTGAACTTACCGATGCTGAATTGCATCTATATAGCCGTCAGATTCTTCTGGATGGCTGGGATATTGACGCTCAAGAACGGTTAAAATTTTCTAATGTCTGCATTATTGGTTGTGGCGGGATTGGCTGTGCACTGGCAGAACTTCTGGCACGTGCAGGTGTGGGGAAAATTACCCTGATCGATCCAGATACCATCGAGATGAGTAATTTACAGCGACAACTGGCATTTATGCCGCAGGATATTGGATTTTATAAGGCAGAAACTCTGGCCAAAAGACTAAGTCAGGTTAATCCGAACGTACAGGTTGAATATGTGAATCAGGCCTTAACGGCTGAGAATGCAGCGCACTTGATTGAACATCAGGATCTGGTGCTGGATGGCTGTGACCAGTTTGCCACACGTTATCTGGTCAATCAGATCTGTGTTGAGCTGAATGTGCCATTATTGAGTGCTTCTGCGATTGGCTTGCAAGGCCAGCTGTTTATGGTCGAAGGGGATTCCGCCTGTTATGCCTGCCTGTTTCCGCCAGAAAATCAGGCCGATGAAAGTCTGCGCTGTGCAGATTCCGGTGTATTGGCGACCACACCGAATGTGATGGCCAGTTTGCAGGCACATCATGCCTTGTTATATCTGGGATTGGGCCAGATGCCACTCAGACAAAAGCTGTTGTTGTGGGATGGTATGAGCTTTAAGCAGCGGATTCTCGCTTTCGAAAAAGATACAGATTGCCCAATCTGTCAGGCAAGATAAGCCTGCAAAGTGAATTTTTTTTGCTACACTGCGTTTAATTAATTTTTCCTAAGACATTATGAAAAACAATATTTGGTTAGATGGAATACGTTCAGTTGCCCGTATGGGGGAAACAGCAGTCGTTGCGGCAAAGGCGGGCTTTAAATATGCCACTGAAAAGCCGAGCAATGCCAAACTCATGCGTGAAACTTTTGAATCCTTAGGTTCAACTTATATCAAGCTGGGTCAGTTTATTGCCAGCACACCGTCGCTGTTTCCACGTGAATATGTTGAAGAATTTCAGGGTTGTCTGGATCAAACTCCACGCTTGCCGTTTAGCTATATCCAGCAAGTATTGGCTTCTGAATTTACAGGACGTAATCTGGATGAAATCTTTGCATCGATTGATAAAACGCCGTTAGCTTCTGCATCTATTGCACAGGTGCATGCGGCCAAACTGGTGTCTGGCGAAGATGTCGTGATTAAAGTACAAAAACCGGGCGTAGAAACCATTTTGTACACTGACTTGAATGTGCTGCATTGGGCAACCAAGTTGCTGGAAAAAGCAGTCCCGAAAGTTAAGTTTGCTTCACTGGCTGACATTGTCGAAGAAATCAAAACCCGTATGGTGCGTGAAGTCGATTTTATCGAAGAAGCACAGAATCTGGATGATTTCGTTAATTACCTGAATATCACCAACAATCAGGCAGCCACTGCACCTAAGGTTTATCATCAATATTCGACCCGTCGTGTGCTCACCATGCAGCGTTTATACGGTGTGCCTTTGACAGATTTTGAAGTGGTCAAAAAAGTATCCAAAGATCCATCTCAAGTACTTATCACTGCGATGAATACCTGGTTTGGTAGCTTGATGATGTGTAACAGCTTCCATGCCGATTTACATGCAGGCAACCTGATGCTGCTCGAAGATGGACGTGTCGGTTTTATTGATTTCGGTATTGTCGGTCAGCTTAAACCTGAGGTATGGACGGCATGTATGGCATTTATGGATTCATTGCAACATACCAATTATGAGCTGATGGCACAAAACATGCTGAAAATGGGCATGACTGCTGTGCAGATTGACACCAAAGTCTTGGCTGCTGATCTGGAACGCTTATTTAGCGGTGTATTGATGGCGGATCCGCAGGAATTATTAACGTCCAATCCTGCTGACCTGAACGATATCATGATGGATATGGTGGCTGTGGGTGAACGTCACGGGATCCGGTTCCCGCGTGACTTTGCCTTGCTATTCAAGCAAATGCTGTATTTCGATCGTTTCATGCGAATTCTGGCGCCGTATACCGATATCTATGCCGATCAGCGTTTGCAAATGGTGCAAAGCATGGATCCGAACCTGCTGTTAAAGCATTAAAACCCTATCTAGACTTGGAAAAATCCCCCTAAATCCCCCTTTTAAAAGGGGGACTTTAAAAGCTCCTCCTTTTGTAAAGGGGCTTGAGAGGGATTTGGTTAGTACTAAATTCTCGAGCAATCCAATGGACGCCATTATTATTGAAGGTTTAAAGGTTGAGACAGTCGTGGGCTGCTTTAACTGGGAGCGTCAAATTATTCAGCCTCTAATGCTGGATTTGACCATTCAAACCGATTTAGAACAGGCATCAAACTCAGATGCACTTGCAGATACGCTGAATTATGCAGAAATTTGTGAGATTTCCAGCAAAGTCATTCAAGACGCCAAGCCTGAATTGATTGAACATGCAGCAAAGTTAGTGCTGAATGCACTTTTTACTACCTTTACAGCAATTGAATCGATTAATATTACGATCCGTAAGCCTGCCATTATCGCGCAAGCCAATTCTGTAGGAATACGTCTTGAACGACACCGAAACGATTTTCGCCCTAGCATTAGCGAGTAATTGTCATCCTCAGCAACATTTTCAAGCTGCACAGCAACGTATTTCTGAATGGGGAGAAGTTCAGTTTTCTCCCATTTATATGATTCCTTGCCGCGATGGCATCGGCGCAGATTACTGGAATGCAGCGTGTTTATTGCGAAGTTCGGTGTCTAGTGAAGGCCTGATTGAGCTGCTCAAACAGCTGGAACAGGCATCAGGGCGAGTACGTCCATCTCATCAGATTACTTTGGATGTTGATTTGATTGCCTGGGGATTAGATCTTCAACATATGCAGTTTAATGAAAAAAAGTTGCCCTTGGCTCTGGATGTGAAAGTGCCTATGTTTGATATCTGGCATGATGCCATGTTCGAACATGGATCACATAGCTTCCCAACAGTTGAACAGCTGATTTAAATCAAATCACCTAATTTTTTGCTAATACATTTTATCCAGTAAGAATAATTAACCCGCCTGATCAAGCCAGATCAGGCTTTTTTATGCTTCAGTTTTTTGTTTTAGATGAAAAGAAAAATTCAGATAAGATGGCTCAGGCGGAGTTTAGGAATCCTTTAAAAATGAAAATATTAGAAATCTTGGTTTCGGTGATTTTAATTCTTGGGATTCTTTATGTCATCCAATGGGGGGTTCATAGTTTTCCAACAGGCAATTAATGTTTGATTGATTTAAGGCTCTGGAATTTATTTTAAGTTCGATAAAAATCCTCAAAGCAGTAAAAATGCCTCATCGCTCTTTCACTTTTTCTTGTTATAAAAAATGATCAGCAATACGATAATGATCGCCAAGATGGCAAGAATGATCGTAGTTTCCATAACAATACCTCTCAGACATAGATCTTAGGTTTTAAACATCTAAATTAAAACCGAACATATATTAATTAAACTCAAGTTTTGTTAGAGCCGCTAATTCTTTGAAAAAAATATTTTTCAGTGATGTTAATAGAAGAACGGCTCAATCCTATTCTGTGTCTAACTAATAAATAAATATTTAGGCAACAGACACATTAAATAATGATCCGATCCACGCACTGAATAACATGGCGATAATTCCCCAGAGCATCACCCGAACTGCACCTCTCCACACACTTACTCCACCGGCATAGCTCGCCAGTGCACCCATCATCCCCAAACTTAAAACACCAATCAGCATGACGCCTTTATCCAGATAGTGTTCCGGTAAAATCATGATTGAAATTAAAGGAAATAATGAACCTACCGTAAATGCCATGGCGGAAGAAAATGCAGCGAGAAAGGGTTGGGCAGAGGTATGTGCTGAAATACCAATTTCATCCCGGGCATGGGCATCCAAGGCATTATGATCGGTCAGCTGTTCAGCGACCTGTTGTGCCAAAGCGGGTTCCAGACCTCGTTGTATATAAATCGTTTTGAGTTCATTTAACTCATGCGTGGGATGGCGCTGAAGTTCGCGCTCTTCCATGAGTAGATCATTGGTTTCAATATCTTGCTGGGATTTAACCGAAATATATTCACCAGCTGCCATCGAGGCAGCGCCAGAGATTAAGCCGGCAACACAGGTCACCAATAAAATTTCTGTGGATGCTCCACTGGCTGCGATACCCACCACCAGACTGGTGACCGAAATAATCCCGTCATTTGCCCCCAGTACAGCTGCACGAAGCCAGCCCGCACGTTCGATATAATGTTTTTCAAGATGGTATGAATGGCGCACAATGAAGCCCCTTTTTTATTATCATCATGATTATATTAAATTTAAGTCATGTATAGATAGTAGGATTGAATCGATCTGAAAATTATCTTGAATGATCAGCTCATCGTGCGCTTGGCTGAGCATTTTATCAATCTAAGATAAAATCGAAATGAGATTCATAATTTCAAGAAATCAGACGCACTTGATACATAATTGATTTGCAAATGGTAAAAATGACTCAAGCAAATCAAACATATCGAACAAAATAATAGCTGAGTGAGCCGGTTTAAAAAGAGAATTATCATGAAAGAAAAACATGAAAGCCATAAATGCTTGGTATGCGGCAAGCACTTTCTTCTGAAAAATCTCACTCCGATGGGAACAGTCAGAAAAGTCATTACTGAAGAGATTGCCAGGGATATTCCAGGCTGGACACCGCAAGATTATATTTGCCAGGCAGATTTAACCCAGTACCGCATACAGTATGTACATTCATTATTAAGTTCGGAAAAGGGGGAAGTGACTGATCTTGAGTTTGAAGTGATTCATAGCATGCATCAGCATGAACTGATCACCAAAAATGTGGAAACGAGCTTAGAGCAAAAGTGGACCTTGGGAGAAAGGCTCGCCGATAAAATTGCAACTTTTGGTGGAAGCTGGACCTTTTTGATTTGTTTTGCAATCTTCTTGGGCCTGTGGATTACGATAAATACTGTGGTGATGGTGACACGACCTACTGATCCTTATCCATTTATTCTGTTGAATTTAATCCTGTCCTGTCTTGCGGCGATTCAGGCACCTATTATTATGATGAGCCAGAACAGACAGGAAGCAAAAGACCGCTTACGTTCGCAAAATGATTATCAGATCAATTTAAAAGCCGAGCTGGAAATCCAACACTTGCATGAAAAATTAGATCATCTGCTGCTACATCAATGGGAACGGTTGGCGCAAATTCAGGAAATCCAGCTGGACCTGCTTTCTGAAATGAGCAAAAAAGATTAAAGGAAGCTGTGGGGAATCTCTATTATTTTATAGAACTTATAAGCAATAAGATAACGATATCCCTTGAGCTGATAGATACCAGTGAGGATTTCAGATGTATTAAAAAGCCCACAAATGAGTGGGCTAAAATTAAAATAGTGGGATTTAAATAAAATAACTGGTTTTGGTCATCAACTTGGAAATGCCTGTCATGGCGATCTTAACTGGAACGGGTAGATCTACACCGCCAGCATTTAACGCTGTATCCCGATGATGCAGTTCATCTTCATTCATCTGTTCTAGAATACGACGAGAACGTTCATCCTGCGGTGGCAACTGGCTAAGATGATGCTGTAAATGCATGCTGACCTGACGTTCTGTTTCAGCCACAAAACCCAGACTGTATTTATCGCCTGCGATTCCGGCAATTGCACCCATACCGAAGGAAAGACCGTACCAGACCGGATTGAGCAGACTGGTATGGCTATCCAGTTCTTTTAAGCGGTTTTCACACCAAGCCAGATGATCCTGTTCTTCAATCGCTGCCTGTTCCATTTCGCGACGTACATTCGGGAGTTTCGCCGTCATCGCCTGACCATGGTACAGCGCCTGTGCGCAAACCTCACCACTATGATTGACCCGCATTAAACCTGCCACATGACGTGCATCACTGACGGTTAACTGTGTTTCTACCGGTTGGGCCGGATTTTCACGTTGGGCCGAAGTCGTGCCCGGGACTAGACTGCGTAATGCCTGGTCAAAAGAGTGAATCAGTTTATCGAGACCTGTATATTGACGCATGAATTAATCCTCCAAGGGCGCTTTTGCAGTTTTGATCATTGGTTTCAGCCGGTAAAGTAGCCAGAGAGTAAACAGACCGCTTAATACTGCGGTAATACAAAAAAGTATTTTAAGATCAAGCTCTAAAACACTTAAAATAATAATCGAGAATATAGCAGAAGATACCATGAAAACGGCATTCAGAATGTTATTTGCTGCAACCACACGCGCACGATGTGAGCGGGGAGAATGCGCCTGCATCATGGCATACAGCGGTACAATATAAAAACCGCCGCTAATTCCAAGTAAGGTGACGGCCAGCATCACATGATAATAGCTCCAGCCTTGCTGAAAGACATCTGCCAAGCCGATTAATGCACCTGTACGCTCCGGAACAAAGGCCAGACTCGCGGCCAGATACAGGGCAAAGATCACCAGACCGATCGCGCCAAAAGGCACCATCTTGATATTGACCTGGCTGCCACCAATTTTACGGCATAAGTATGAACCCAGACCAATTCCGACAGAAAAAAAGGTTAAGAGCAGACTGGCGACATTTTCAGATGCATGCAGATTTTGTAATGTCAGCTGAGGAATCTGGGTCAGATAGGTTGCACCATAAAACCAGTACCATGAGTTGCCCAGTAAAATGGTAAAAATCAGAGGTAAGCTTTTGGCATATTTCAAGGTCTGCAAGCTGGTGCGGAAGAAATTCCAGTCAACTTGCAGCTCAGGCGCGGGAATACTTTGTTTCAGGATATAGCGACTGGATATATAACCAATCAAGGCGATGCTGATGACGGTTAAACTGATCCAGATCAGGTTGCCGGCGGAAGCTGCAATGACTGCACCGCCCAGAATCATACCGAATAGGATTGCCAGAGAAGTTCCGGACTGAAACAGGGCATTGCCGGACATCAGTTCATTCGGTTTCAGGACTTCAGGTAAAATCGCATATTTGATCGGGCCAAAGAAAGTGGAATGGGTGCCCATCAGGAACAGGGCAAATAACAGAATCCATAAATTGCCCATGAGGAAACCGACAGTTCCCAGCAACATAATGGCAATTTCCAGAAGCTTGAGATAGCGAATCAGCTGTGAACGTTCGTATTTGTCGGCAATCTGACCGGCCGTGGCTGAAAAAATAAAATAGGGCAAGATAAACAGTAAAGCCGCCAGATTATTTAAAGTGCTGATGCTGGCCGATTGCTGTTGAATCCAGCCATAAGTAATGACCAGCAGTAACGCCTGTTTAAATACATTATCGTTTAATGCACCAAAAAACTGCGTCAGAAACATCGGTAAAAAGCGCCGAGAAGCTAACAAATGTTCATTTTTGTTCATATAGGCCGTGCTACATTAAGTTTTATTAAGAAATGTCAGTTATGCGTAAACATTGAGAAAAATCATGTAAGATACTTTCAGCCATGTAAAGGTAAAAACCAATTAATTAAGCTCCTTAGCTTATATTTTTCGGTCAAATAATCAATTAAAGAATGTATTCGTTTAGAGTTTGCTATGCCTGCAAAGAAAAATTTTAAAAAAACGATGCTAAATCGCAGTATGGGGCCTCTCATACCACAGCATAGTGGTATGCAGCTGTGTATGAGCATCTTTTTTATGATGTTATCCTATCAGAGCATGGCACAAACCGAACAGCCCGAAACACCTGTGGCCATTTCTCAGGCAGAAATGGTGGACGAGCTATCCAAAGAAGCGATTCGTCAGGGAGTGGCCACGTCCGAAACGGAAGCGGAAGAAAAAATCGAAGAAGCCTTGGAGCCTGAAGTTCCAGTGGACAGCATGTTGATGCTGGAACAACAGCAAAATGCAGGATCTGGTCTGGGTGAATTTACGCCGATCGAGTTTGATGATCTGGAAGATCTGCTAGTACAGACTATTGATCAGAACATGGCGAATGAAATTTACCAGGTAGCCGAGCAAGCCAAACAGGAAGCACAAAACTATCGCAATACTCAGACCAGCGAAACGGTGGTGGCCGATATCAGCCAGCAAGAACTGCTGGAAATCAATCAGGCGCCGGTTAATGTCGATCAGTTGATGCAATCGATTCAGGCTGACAGCCAGATTATTGTACAAAATAATGAAGCCGGATTGACCTTGCCAGAAGTGCCAGGTCAGCTTGTCGCTGAGGATGATAAACGTCCGAATCTGTTCAAACGGCTATTTTATAAAATCCGTCCTCCACGACAGATCATGACCGCAAGAGTTCCTCGCATTAGTGCAGATGTGGTGATCATAAATGGGCAAGGTGTTGCACAAAGCAACGGTATGCTGAATCGTAAAGATGTACCTGAAGGCCATCTGAATTTAAGAAATAATGTCAAAGCTAAATTATCCAGTTTTACCCAAGAGTCTTTTGGCGACTTTAATTCAGCTTTGCCACAATTACGCACCTTATCCAGACAGGCAGCGCAGGCAGTGGGCTATTATAATGCCCAGTTCAGGTTTGAAAAAATCTCTGACAGTCGGGTCCGGGTTTTTGTGACCCCAAATGAACCTGTCCTGATCAGCACTCAAAATATTGAATTTACTGGAGAAGGTGCCGAACAGCCACAATTCCAGGTCATCAGTCTTTTGCCTGAACAGGAAGAAGGCGATATTTTCAATCATGGCAATTATGAAAAGACCAAAGAACGAATCAATAATGCAGCCAATAACAACGGTTATTTTGATTCATTCTGGCGTCTGCATGATGTGAAGATTGCCCAGCCACAGAATACCGCTGATGTGAATCTGCGTTTTGAAACGGGTGACCGTTATAAATTAGGCAATGTCGATTTTAGAATGAGCGATCCTGAAAAGGAATTCCCGCTGGACCGAGACGTACTGGAAAGTCTGGTCACCTGGACAGATGGTGCAGATTATACCTTCTGGCGGGTCAATAGCCTGGCCAACAACCTGACCAACTCACGCTATTTCAACTATACCCTGGTGGATGCGATTCGCCCCGATCCGCTTGATAAAGAGCTGGAACTGGCACCCGATATTCAAAGCCTGATTGAAGAACAGCAACGGGCTGAAGATCAGGTTGCGACGACGCCACCGGCTCGCTCGGTATCCTCTTCTGAGGAAGTGACCCAGAATGTTGTGGACGAAGACCAGTTTGCCGGTAGTCGCGATCAGGAAAGTGCAAATTTAAGAACTTTGCGGGTTGAGCAGCAAACCAAAGAGAATGAACAGGATCGTTTAAAAGTACAGGCACGGGAAGAGAAAAAGATTCCAGTGATTGTGACTTTAAATGCAGACCGTTTAAACAGTGCTGAAGTGGGTCTGGGTTATGGCACAGATACCGATATCCGTTTACGTGGTCAATATCGTCGTGCCATTGTGAACAAGCGTGGACATTCGTTTGATGCCAACATGGAGCTATCAGGTATCCGCCAATCCATTGATGGACGTTATAACATTCCCTATCACCATCCGCTGAATGACTATGTCAGTATTGTGGGGGGGTATGAGCGTGAAGAGCGTGAAGGTGTCGCACAGGGTGAAGGCCTGTTGATTGAATCGGCAGTCTTAGGTGCAGACCGGATTATCAAAAATCCACGTGGTAGCTGGCAACGGACTTTCGGCGCACGTTATCGTCTGGATCGCTTGAAGCAGGATGGTTCTGTCGACTTTAACCAGATTCCTGAAGCTTTTCGCTTTAATACCGAAGATGAACAGCAATCGCTATTAGTCGGTTATGAAGTGTCACGTACCGATAGCAATCGTCGGGTCAACCCAACCAAGGGTTTCAAACAGACTTATAAAATTGAGCTGGGCAGCGAGGCTTTATTGTCTGATGCGGATATGGCCATTGTGAATGCAGGCTGGCGTTTTATCTATTCACTGGGTGAAAATGCAGATCATCAGTTTGTGGGGCGTGCCGATGCAGGCTATATTTTCACTGAAAATTTTGCCAAGGTACCGTATAACCTGAGATATTTCACTGGTGGTGACCAGAGTATCCGTGGTTTTGACTACAAGAGCCTTTCTCCTGAAATTGAGGGCTTTAAAGTAGGTGGTCAGGCTTTGGGCGTGGCTTCATTAGAATATAATTATCAGTTCAAGGAAGGTTGGCGTGCTGCGGTATTTGCAGATGCCGGAAATGCCTATAATAAAGAATTCAATAATCCGACCGAATATGGCGCGGGTGTGGGTGTACGTTGGGCTTCACCGATTGGGCCTATACGTATAGATGTAGCGACTGGACTGTCTGATGACAATTATCCGATTCGTTTACATTTCTTTATTGGGTCACAGTTATAAAACATCATTTTAAAAAATAGTTATTTGAGTAGATCATGGTCGAGAACCAACCACAGCCAGAACAAGAACCACAAGATAGCGTTGTGCCGAAAAAGCGCCGTATATTCAGAAGTATCCTATTGTCGGTGCTTTTTTCGCTGATTTTTCTGCTGTCTGTGCTGGCTTTACTATTTTCGACCAATCAGGGCAGTAAATTCCTGCTGGATCAGGTGCTGGAACGCCAGAAAATTATTCAATATGAATATGAGGGCGGTAATTTATGGCGCGGGATTATTCTTAAAAATGTGCTGGTCAGCCTGAAACCAGTCGATGTCAAAATTGATCGTGCTGATGTTAAGCTGGGCTGGCGCGCGATTGTCAAAAAAGAAATTCATCTGACTGAAGCCGATGTCCTCAATCTGCAAATTATTAACAAGCAACCATCAACGGGCGAACCGTTCAAGTTTAATGCTATCCGTTTGCCTTTTATCTTGCGCGTTGATCATTTACTGCTGGATCATTTGGTCATTAAAACCCAGACCAATGCAGTTGATTTCTATAATATTGAATTAAATGAGGCGCTCTGGTCCGGCACCGAATTAAATTTTGAAGATTCCCGGATGGATATGGGCTATCTATCGGTACGTGAAGCCACGGGTAAAATGCAGTTTGAAGGCAAATATCCGCTAGATGCCACGGGCATCGTCAATCTGCCTTCTTTAAGAGACAGCCTGAATATTCATGATATTCAGGTGCGGGCACGCGGAACACTGGACACGATTCAGGCTGGCGTAGCAACCAATACGCCTGATTTATTAACCGGTTGGGTTATCGTACATCCGATGCGTCCTCAGGTACCGATGCGCGGCGAGTTAAAGTTCAAAGATTACCACTGGCCTATTCTGGCCGAACAGAAACTGTTTACCAAAGACGGTATTGCCGAGTTTAATGGCGATATCAAGCGTCTGGACCTGAACGTCCAGACTGACCTGATTGGGGAAAATATTCCGCAAGGCCAATATAGTGCGGTGATGTATACCGATCTGGTCAATCAGCTGAATATTACCGATCTGAATGGTCAGTTGATGAAAGGTACAGTTAGCCTTGCCGGGACAGTAGGCTGGAAAGACCGGGTCAGCTGGGATCTGGCTGGGCGTTTGAACGGGATTGATCCCAAGCACGAGCGCATTCCGCAAGTCGTACAAGATTTCTTGCCGCCAAGTCTGGATGCGAATATTGCTTCTGCGGGTAACCTGGAAAATGGCTTGCACCTTACCGGACTGGTTGATTTCGACCGTTATGAAAGCTGGAATCTGAAGCTGGATCAAAACCCAGCCAAAGGCAATAAAGTACAACCGATGCTGTTAGATGTTGCCTGGAAAAATATTGATCGCGCCCTACCTTATGTGGGCTGGCTCAGCAGTCAGTCTGGCGATGTCAAATTGGCATTGGTCGAAGGTCAGCAGAATATTCATGTGGCGACTAAAGTCGAGCAGCATGAAGAAGGACTTCTACCTGCAGGCATGTACCAAGCCAAGCTCAATCTGAACAAAAATATCCTGAATGTCCCGAGCTTTAATTACAGCGCCAATGCAGCAGGCAGCTTAAGCGGCAATGCACGGATTGAACTGCCACAGGAAAAACGCCAGTTAAAATGGGCCGCAGTATTAAATGCCAAAAATTTGAATACCCAAAGTATTGCGGCAGCTTCACCGGTAGATCGTTTGAATGGCCAGGTTAAAGCCAATGGTTATGCGCAACCGAATCAGCAGATTATCAAACTGAACAGTGTTGACCTGACCGGACGACTGGCAGAGCAAAATGAAACCGTACGTCTGACCGGTAACAGTACTATTGCCTTGTTATTCCATAATGAAAAAGCGGGCGGTGTTTTTAAAGGTTATGCGGTCAATTATGATGGTGCTTTAAATTCTAGCCAGCTTAAAGCCAGTCAGGGTATGCTGAAACTGCGCGTTTCAGGCACCTCGGAAATGTTGAAGATAAATGAATTCCGACATGATGGTGTGGCTGGCAAGATTAATGCCAGCGGTCTGGTCAATCTGGCGAATGGGATTGGCTGGGATATCAATGCATCTTTAATCCGTTTTAAGCCGCAATATTTTAATGCCAAACTGAAAGGCGAATTGTCAGGCAATGTGCAAACCCAAGGGGTGTGGTCAGATGCCTTAAAACGCATTCAGATTCAACGCTTAAATCTGGCCGGTATGCTGAATAACAAACCGGTACGTGGCACGGGTAATTTATCGGTCATCATTAATTCGAACCAGCGCGGTTTTGTACCACAGCAGTTTGAAGCCAATAACCTGTTCCTGTCTTATGCCAGCAACCAGATTCAGGCGACCGGTAATGCACAAAATCTCCAACTGAAAGTCAATGCGCCGGCTCTGTTTGAATTGTATCCAGGCTTAAGAGGTCGTGCGCAGGGCTATATCAATATGCAGGCACAGCCACGATTGCAGGCTTCAGCCAACCTGTCTATCGACAATTTTGCCTTTAAAAACCTGTTTAGCGTGCAGAAAGTTCGTGTTCGTGGACAGTTGCCAACATCGCAAAGCACACCAACTTTATTGACCGCAACTATGGATCGCCTGCGTAGTGGTTCACGCGAGATTGTACGCGGTGAGATATCATTGGCCGGTACCCGTGCTGCGCACATTCTCAAAGTGCAGGCAGAAAACCGCCTGTCCGAATTCTTTGTGCAGCTTGCCGGCGGTTTTAATGCCCAGAATAACTGGCTGGGTCAAATTCAAAGAGGTGATTTCGACTCTTTACGTGCCCGTCTGGTACAGCGTCAGAATGCAGCCGTGATTTATAACAGTGCTCAATCGGATCTGTTCATCGGTGCTCATTGCTGGATGAGTCAGCAAAGCCAGCTATGTTTTGATCAGCCGATTCGGGTTAATAAAACCCGTGGCAGTGCCTCTTTTGTTACCCAAAACCTTGATCTGGAAGATTTCAGTGCATTCCTGCCTGATGGATTGGCGTTGACGGGTAAAGTCAATGGTTATGCCAAGGCTGCTTGGGCACAAGGCGCCAAACCTAAAATCGACGCGCGTCTGGTGACGCGTAATGGTGTGGTGGGCTTATCTTCCGAAGATCCAGATTATTTGGGTTCTACACTGAAATATGATGAAGTCGGTCTGGTGGCAAAAAGCGTGGCAGATGGCTTGCAACTTCGGCTGGACGTTAAAACCCCGGATATCGGAACCGGCTATGCCAATGTCATCATTGATCCATACCGTGACAGTAAACCGATGCGTGGCGAAATTGCCTTTAACCAGGTACGGCTCAAAATCTTTAAGCCATTTATTCAGGACATCCGTAATCTGGACGGGATTTTATCTTATGCCGGAAAAATTAGCGGAACTTTAACGGATCCTTTGCTTGAAGGTGAGGTTCGTGTCAAAGATGCTTCAATCAGCATGATCTCCCTACCGGTGAATTTGACCAATGTACAGCTCTATTCATCCATACGTCAGAATTCGGCTAGCATCAATGGCGCATTTAACAGTGGCCGTGGTGTGGGCAAATTAACCGGTTCTGTGGAATGGAAAGGTGATCCGCGGGTGCAGTTAAAACTGCAAGGGGACAATCTGCTGATTCGTCAGGCCCCATTAATTACCGCTGTAGTGACACCTGATTTGACTTTGGACATGTATCCATTTAATAAAAAACTGAGTCTGAGTGGCACAATCGATGTACCGCGGGCATTGATTTCAATGCCTGAAGCCTCAGAACCTGTAGTTGGTTTATCTTCAGATGTACGTGTCGTGCGTGAAGGTGATGATCAGCTGGCGATCTTGAAGTCTGCACGTCCTTGGGATATCCGGGCAGATGTTGCCGTTTCTTTAGGGAATCAGGTGATTTTCCAGGGCTTTGACAGTCGTATTCCACTCTTGGGTCGAGTCAATCTGTCACAGCGTGGTCTGGAAACCGCAATGCGTGCCAATGGTGCAATCGGGGTATCACAGCGGGTGAAAATCGAAGCCTATGGTCAAAGTCTGGACCTGAATCGTGCTATCGCACGTTTTAATGGTGAACTTACCAATCCGACACTGGACATTGATGCCAATAAATCGGTTCAGGGTAGTACAGTTGGAGTGCGCGTAACAGGGACTGCATCGAGTCCAAGTATTCAGATTTATAATGATGCAGGCCTGTCAGAACAGGAAGCCTTGAATGCCTTGATTACCGGCCGTGTCAATGAAGGTGTATCTGGTTTAAGCCAGGCTGAAGGATTTAGATCCGATGTGAATAATACGATCGCTGCTGCGGGGATTAGTCTGGGCTTGGGTGGCACCCGCGCACTGACCAACCAGATCGGGCGCAGTTTTGGCTTAACTGGTCTAGCTCTGGATGCCCAAGGTACAGGAGATGATACCCAGGTTTCTGTGACTGGTTATATTACGCCTGATTTATATCTGCGCTATGGGGTCGGGGTATTCACACCAGTGAATAAGCTGACTTTACGTTATCAGGTAAATCAGCGCTTGTATCTGGAAGCGAGTCAGTCTCTAGAACGTGCGATTGACTTGTTCTATAATTGGCGCTTCTAATTTAAGCAATAAAAAAGCCCTAAAATTTTAGGGCTCTTTTATTAGGAGACAGGACAAAGATTTTATTAGCTATAAAGTAGATTGATGTCATAGTCAGCAGAAGCATTGATCTCTAAATTCAATCTCTATACATATATGACAATAGAGTTACGAGTAGAGAAAGAATTTAGGATGAGACTTCAGGGTGAAGAAAACTGATCATCGTATAATTCAGCTATCACATATAGAAAATCAATTAAAATATGCAATAACAGACTGAAAATCAATAAACCCATAATAAAAATAGGTGTATATTGAAAATACGATTTCACGCATAAGAGCATCTTCGCATGTCGACTAAATTTATCATCCGTTTTGCTGCGATTCTATTTTCTGTACTTATTTTGACTGCATTAGCCATTCAATTTTTCTTTAAATCGGATGTAACCGTAGTTCTATGGATTTTCGCTGTACCTTTCATTTTGGGCATTCCAATTTTGGCTTCTGTTGTATTGACCACCAATGATGAACTTGATATTCATAGCGTTAATTAGGCTTGAACCTTAAACTGGCGCATTTAAAGTGCATCTGATCTTTACTGATAGAGCAGCCGACATTTGCACTTTGTTCAATAAAATAGACCTTATTTTAAAGCAATGCAGGTCAGTTAAGCATGCATCAGAAAATGTAGTAAAAATGAGTGTATGTTTACGCTCATTTTTTATCAGCTTACTCCAGAATTTAGATTTAACTCTAAAATCATCATAATTTACATAAACTCTAAGAAATAAGGGAATATTCTTATCATTATTCATTCAAAATAGGTCTTCATCATAAAACTCATTATTTTAGAGAAAACAGAATGCCTAAAAATAATTATCTACCAGCTCTAGAACAAGTTTATGACTTTTTAAAGGAACGACCAGGTTTTAAGGATAAAAGTGAATTTGATAAAGCGGTAGAATATTTTAGAACTCTACATGAAAGTGATCCTCTGGATTTCAGAGTTCAAGCACCGAATACTGTCGCTGGAAAATTTGGTGCTAAAGAGTCTATAAATTTAGGGTCTATGCCAGAATTCAGTAATAAGGAAAATTTCCTTAACTGGATAGATACGCAAATTAACCACTAGTTGAAAGACTTTAAGCAAACACATCATCCGGCAGGTTTTCATTTATTATTCATACATTCATTAACATGTAGTACAGAAAACAATCGAAACTGAGTTGGAAAACTACAAATTTGAATGATAACTTTGTATTCAAATCTTCCCAGTAAAGAGGTGAGCAATGAAGTTGTTGACTTTGGTTGGTATGGGAGTAGCAGCGAGTTATTGTTATAAAACTATGAAAAATGGCAAGCTTGCTCTTTCAAAACCTGACTTTGATGAAAGTGTAAAACGATTTGTACTGCAAGAATTTGCAGCTTAGTTCTTCACGATATATTTTCCAAAAAGGCTCATCGGATGATGGGCTTTTTTATTTTCTAAAAAATTATAATTTTAATATTCAGATTAAAAGCAGTTTAATTATAGCCACCATGTTATACACCTACCTCGTGATCTATTTTAAATAATTAAATGAGAGCTAATGGATGATGAAGATGGAAATGAATGGTGCGAGCTTATATATTCTGAAGCCTTGAGAATATATAAACCAACAAAATACAACACAGTCAACAAACTGAGATTCTTTGCGCTGATTTTAGAATTATTCGCAGAAATGCAGCATGAGGATGTAATAATTCAAGTAAAGGCTGTGAATGTGAAACTTAAATTGAGATCTAAAAATTACATTTTTTGGGTGTTTGAAATGCCTAATTTTCAGGATAAGACGTTATTTTTAACTTATATGTCTAGCAAATTAAGTCAGCTATAAGGTGTCGTTGAAGGTTAAAATCGTCAATTACTTCAACAAGTATAGTTATTTTTTATAAAACTATAGTTTTTTTATATGTTAATGGGGTATTTATATATTTTTATCAATAGATCTCTTGCGAAAGTCGTTATTGCAAGTTCATCCGGTTTACCAGTGCAGCGATTAAGTTAATGCGTAAACCGAATCTTTTCCGTCTATTTCGATAGCGTTCACTTAGTA